>CANQZH010000076.1 GCA_947628245.1 uncultured Bacilli bacterium
ATTATATACTAAGGATATTCCCTTTTTTGTACATAATTATTTTCCCCTTTTTGTGCATTTTTATATTGACATTTACAGTTGGAGATAGATGGAGCTCACCTGAAAAAAATACGTGTGATTTTAGTGGAAATGGTGATTTACTAAAAGGCTTAGATGATACAGCAAGAAAAATGATAGATAATGAAGTAATATGGAACATCGGGGGTTTAGAGTTAGGTTTTAGAGTATTAGTAGATGAAGTTTATGAAAAAGAAAGAGGAACGACGACTCCACAAGATGAAAAAACAATGGAATATTATCCGAATATATGGACTAAAGAAAATGATTCAACATATCATAATGGAATAGGATTAATGTATCCAAGTGATTATGGGTATGCCACAAATGGAGGAGAAGCTGGAAGAGAAAATTGCTTAAAAATAAAATTAGGTGAATGGGATGTGTTTGGAAATGAAGAATGTGAAGATAATGATTGGTTAGAACCAATAGATATTAATGATAATTGGACTATATCACCGGATTTTTCAACCTCGCACGATGTGATTAAAGTCTTTTATTATAATGATTTTGGTGGTGCTAGCACCAATAGTTCTTCTAATGTATATCCAGTCGCATATTTAACCACTTCAACAACAATCTATGATGGTGATGGAACTATTTCTAATCCTTATAAATTGAGGTAGATTATAATGATATTTTTTGATAATATATAATCTAGCGTGTAAATTAAAAAAACATACTAGATTTTTTTATTTATAAAATTTTCTTTTGATAAATATATGCTATAATTTATTTAAGGAGTTGTCTTTAAGATTAGTTTAAAATATCAAAAATTATATGAAAGTTTTATTAATCATTATAAGAAGTTTTCAGTTGATCCTTGGCACGAGATTAATGAAGAAACATTAATTAATTTTTATAATTACTTAGTTAAATCTATGGATATTGATAATGATTATAATTTTAAATATTTTATGGATTATATAATTAAAAGATTAAGTGGTTTAGAAGATGCTCATACTAAATTTGTTTTGACTTCACCAATTCCTATTAATTTTAGAATTTTTGATAATGATGTAATAATTAATTATCCTTATAAATTAAAAGGTAGTAAATTATTATCTATTAATAATATTTCTATTGATAAAGTTATTTTAGAATTAGAAGAAGTTATTACTTATGGAACTAGTGGTAAAAGAAAATATGAAATTGAAAATGATTTATTTAATCGATTTGTTTTATTTGGTCTTCCTTCTTTTAGAAATTGTAATGAATTAGACTTTAAAATTTTAAAATTAGATGGCGATATATTAGAAATAAAATATAATAAAGATAAAGATTATACTAAAGATATGTTTAGTATGAGTAAATATCGTTATGGTAATAATTGTTCTTATAAATTTATTGATAATTGTTTAGTTTATAATCATCGTTCTCTTCAACCTGGATTTGAAAAAATGATTATAAATGCTATGAATAATCTTAGAAAAGAAAATTTAGATAATATTGATACTATTATTATTGATTTAAGAGGTAATACTGGAGGTAATTCTGCTTTAAATTAATTGATTTTTTAAATGAGCATAAAGATAAAAAATTAATATGTTTAACTGATTATCGAGTTTTTTTAGGAGGTAGGTATGCTTTAAGAGATTTAATTAATTTAGGGGCTATAACGATTGGCGAAGAAATAAGTACACCTCTAAATTGTTATGGCAATAGTAATTATCTTAATATTGATAAATATAGTTTTTCAGTTTCGGAATGTTATTTTCATCCTTTTGCTTTTTGGAATGCTTCTAGTAAAGAAGAATTTAAAAATGAAGCTACTTTAGAATTATTAAAACCATTAATATTTAAACCTGATATTTTAGTAAATGAAAGTAAAGAAGATTATATAAATGGAGTAGATACTATTTTAGAATATGCTATTTTTTATAGTAAAAATAATTTAAGAAAGATGTAAGAAAAATGTGTGTAGATTCATACATTTTTTTGTTTATTAAAAAAAAGGAAATTGATACCCTTATAGGTAATATATAAGTAGAAGGGTAAATTATATTTACTTTTCAAAGAAAGGAGTAATATGATGAATAGTTCTTAAATTGAAATCATTTTTCAAACAACATAGAAGGAGTATTAATTTAATGAAAAATGCAGTTATTGATGAAAAGAAGAATAAAAAGGATTCATTTTATCTATTAAATGATAATATTGTAAAAAAATTATTTACTAATGGTTCAAAGGCTAGTGAAGAATTTTTATATGAAATAATAAGTACGGTATTAAAAGTACCAAAAAAACAATTAAAAAGAGATTTTAGACTAATGCATCCAGAAATTGCTGTAAATGATAAAATGATTAATTCGGAAGCTGATTTAGTTTATGAAAATGATAAAATTTATATTTCACTTGAATTTAATTATAATAATTATAAAGAATTATTAAGTAAAAATATATCTTATGTTTGCTGTTTATATTTAAAAGATTTACAACATAAAGAAAATTATAAAAATTTAAAAGAAATATATAGTATAAATATAGATGGCTTTGATTATTTTAAAAAAAATCAATTTATATATGAAAGTGAAATGTTTGAAAAAAACTTATTACTACCAAGAAATTTAAATATTCATTATGTTGATATAAATCTTGAATATTTAAAAAAGATAGGCTATAATAATATTGCAAGTGAATTAGAGAAATGGTGTTATATATTTGTTTGTGATAATGATCAAGTATTTAATGAGATATATGAAGAAGGTAGTTATATGAGAGAGTTTAGAAAAGAAGCTGAAAAATTAAGTAGTGAATTAGATACAATGCTTTATTATGATAAGAAAAAGCTTGATCAAGAAATAGTTTATAATAATGGTAAAGAAGATGGCAAAAAAGAAATTGCTAAGAAAATGTTGGATGCAAATGAACCGATTGATAAAATTATGAATTTTACAAAATTGTCTAAAAATGAAATTTTAAAATTAAAGTAAGTAAAACCTATTGGTTAGCTTGCTTTTTTTATTATTTATTTTATGATAAAATACTTTTAAAGGAAGTAATTGTTATGAAAAAAGTTTTAATTACTGGTGGGACTAGAGGTTTAGGTAAAGAAATTGCTAAGGTTTTTGCTTTGGATGGTTATGAAATTTATTTAAATTATTTTGATAATGATGAAGAAGCATTTAAAACTAAAAATGAATTATTTGAATATGGGGTTAATGTTTTATTAATAAAAGGTGATATTTCTGATGAAAGATTTGTTGATTATCTTTTTAATAAAATTGGTAATTTAGATGTTTTAGTTTGTAATGCTGGTATTGATAATGTTTGTGATATTAAAGATAAAAGTTATGTTTCTTTTAAAAGAGTTTTAGAAGTTAATTTGTTTGCTAATTTTTTATTAACTCAAAAGTTTGGTTTACAAATGGAGAGTAATGGTTATGGTGTAATTATTTATATTAATTCTGATAATGTTATTGACAAAAATGATGATGTAACTTTAGAATATGATGTATCTAAATCTGGTTTATTAATGCTTGCTAAAGATTATGCTAAATATTTTAAAAATGTTAAAATTCATACTATTGCTCCTGGGTGGATGGATACTGGTATGAATGATATTCCTGATGAATTTAAAGATGAGTTTAATTTTGTATCTACTAGTGATGTTGCGCGTTTAGTTTTAAAGCAAGTTAGTAGTAAAGAAAGTGGAAATGTTGAGGTGATTCGATGAAAGATTTAATTGGAATTAGTGATAAAACTTATGAATTATATTTAAAAGTTTTACCTAAGATTAGAAAGTCTTTTAAAGAAGTTGATGATATTTGTGAATATAATAATGCCAAAATGATGAAAGCTTTTTTTGATAATCATATTAATGAAAGTCATTTTAATATGACTACTGGTTATGGTTATAATGATGAGGGAAGAGATGCTATTGAAAAAGTTTTTGCTCAAATTTTTAAGGCTGAAGCGGCTTTAGTTAGAACGCAATTTGTATCAGGAAGTCATACTTTAGCTAAAACTTTTTTTGCGCTTTTAAGACCTAATGATTTACTTTTAAGTATCACAGGAACTCCTTATGATACTTTAGCTGAAGTAATAGGAATTAAAGATAATCCTAGTTCTTTATCATCTTTTGGAATTAAATATGATGAAATTGCTTTATTAAATGATGATTTTGATTATGATAAAATTAAGAAATATTTAGAAAATAATAAAGTTAAAGTTATTGAAATTCAAAGAAGTAAAGGATATTCTACGAGGAAAAGTATTAGTATAAGTAAAGTTAAAAAAGTTTGTAAATTAATTAAAGAAATATCTCCTCAAACAATTATTATGGTTGATAATTGTTATTGTGAGTTTGTTTCTAAGTTAGAACCTATTGAAGTTGGGGCTGATATTGTTGTTGGTTCTTTAATTAAAAATTTAGGTGGTGGCATTGCGCCTAATGGGGGATATGTTGTAGGAAGAAAAGATCTTATTAATTTAGTTGGGGAATCTTTAACTTTACCTGGTGAAGGATTAGATGTTGGACCTAGTTTAGGTGCTAATAAAATGTTTTTACAAGGTTTATTTTTGGCACCTACTATTGTTGGTAATGCTTTAAAGGTAAGTATTCTTGCTAGTGCAATGTTAAGTGAATTAGGTTATGAAGTAAGTCCTTTATTTGACGAAGAAAAGGTTGATATTGTTTTGAATATTTGCTTTGGTAATAAAGATGATTTAATTAATTATTGTAAGGGTATTCAAAGTGGTTCACCTATTGATAGTTATGTTAGTCCCGTACCAGTTAGTACTCCTGGTTATACTGATGAAATTATAATGGCTTCTGGAAGTTTTGTACAAGGTTCTAGTATTGAACTTTCTTGTGATGGACCAATTAGAGAACCTTACATTGCTTATCAACAAGGTGGTTTAACTTATGATAGTGGTAAAATTGGGGTTTTAAAGGCTATTGATAGGTTGATTAGTAATGAATAAAAGAAAGTTAGATATTTTATATGAAGATAAAAAATTATTAATTGTTAATAAACCTTCTAAGTTGTTAACAATTGCTACTGATAAAGAAAAAATTAAAACTTTATATTATGAAGTAAGCGAATATGTAAAAAAACAATATCCTAAAAATAAAGTATTTATTGTTAATCGAATTGATAAAGATACATCGGGGATTGTTGTTTTTGCTAAGGATGAAAAAACTAAATTAGAGTATCAGAATAATTGGCAAGAATATGCTATTAGAAGAGAATATTTAGCTATTGTTGAGGGAAGAGTTTTAAAAGATAAAGATACTTTAGAAAATTATTTGCAAGAAGATAAAAATCATAATGTTTATATTAGTAATACAGGAGTTAAAGCTATTACTTCTTATGAAGTTTTAGCAAGAAATAAAAATTATTCCTTATTAAAGATTAGAATATTTACGGGTAAGAAAAATCAAATTAGAGTTCAATTAAGTAATATTTCACATCCTATTGTGGGAGATAAAAAGTATCATAGTAATAAAAATCCGTTAAATCGTTTAGGTTTACACGCTTACTTATTAGAACTTAAAATTAATGGTGAATATGTAATTATTAAGGCTAATGTTCCTAAAGAGTTTAAAATGATGTTTGATTGGAGGTATTAATGGAAAGATTACAAAAAGTTATTTCAGCTTCTGGTTTTTGTTCTAGAAGAAAGGCTGAAGAATATATTAGAAATGGTCAAGTTAAAGTTAATAAAAAAATAGTAACTGAATTAGGAGTAAAAGTATCTTATGAAGATGAAATTGAAGTTTTAGGTAATATTATTAAAGTTAAAGAAGATAAAGAATATTATTTATTATATAAACCTGCTAAGACCATTTCTTCAGTTAAAGATGAAAAGGGTAGATTAACGGTTGTTGATTTAATTCCAACTAAAGCTAGAATTTATCCAATTGGAAGATTAGATTATGATACAACAGGTCTTCTTTTATTAACTAATGATGGAGAATTAACTAATCTTTTAAGTCATCCTAAAAA
>CANQZH010000077.1 GCA_947628245.1 uncultured Bacilli bacterium
GGATGCTCTGGTACAAAAATAGTACAACAATCTTGATAAGGTAAAATACTTGTATCATAAGTTTTAATTTTTTTAGCTAAAGCAATTATTTCTAATTTATCAAAACACGCAACTGGTCTAATAACTGGCATTTTAACAACTTCATTAATAACACTCATACTATCTAAAGTTTGACTAGCAACTTGCCCAATACTTTCCCCATTAACAATAATTTTACAATGATTTTTATGAGCAATTTTCTCACTTATTCGATACATCATTCTTCTCATAATCGTTATCATATATTCATTAGGAACTTCCTTATAAATAGCCTCTTGTAATTTAGTAAAAGGAATAATATGAACTTTAATATTACCTTGATATTCTCCAATAATATTAGCTAAAGTTAATACTTTATTTTTAGCTTCAATACTAGTATGAGGAGGACTATCAAAATAAATACATTCTACTTTAACTCCCCTTTTCATCGCTAAAAAACCCGCAACTGGACTATCAATTCCACCTGATAACATTAATAAACCTTTACCTAAAGTCGTAGTAGGATATCCTCCTAAACCTTTAATAGTCTCAAAATAAATATAAGCATTAGTTTTTCTTATTTCAACATTAATATGTAACTCTGGATTAATAACATCAACTCTAACATCTTTAATATTTTTTAAAACAATACCCCCTAATTTTTGATTTATTAAAGGGCTTGTTAAAAAATAACTTTTATCACTTCTTTTAGTCTCTATCTTAAAAGTTTTAAACTCTTTATCCTTTAATAATTCTATTAAAGATTTTTCTAATAAAGTAAAATCATTTGACTCTAATTCATAACCAATTGCAATTTCATATATCCCAAAAATCTTTTGTAATTTTTCTTTAACAATCATAAAATTATCTTCATTAGTTTTAACATACATTCTACCCTTATCAAATACTACTTTAACTTCAATATCTTTTAAAGCATCTAAAATATTTTTTTGTAAGGTTTTTAAAAATAAACCAATATTAGCTTTTTTAGTATTTAATTCTCCATATTTAATTAAAAATAATTTTTCCACGTCCTCACTTCCTTTTATTTTCACTAATTAATTCCATTGGTATAGAAAGTTGTTTAATTCTTTCCATAATTCTTCTAGCCTTTAATTGATCATCAATACTTCCACTAGCTTTAAAATGACTTTCTAATTCTTCTAAAGATAAATTAGAAGTAAAAAATGTAGTTTTATTTTGATTCATTCTCGTTTGTAAAATGGTTCCTAAAACTTCATCTCTTCCCCAATCGCTTACCTTTTCAGCTCCTATATCATCAATACATAAAATATCAACATTTTCATATAAATTAATTTTTTCTTCATATAACTCCCAATCATTTTTTAAAGTTCTTAATAATTCAGGAAAATATACAATCTCACATCTAACTTGTTTTTGATATTTTAATTCATTTAATAAAGCACTTATTAAAAAAGTCTTCCCACATCCAAAATTACCATATAAATATAATCCTTTAACATTATCTTTAAAAGAAAACTTTTCAAAAAACTCATCTAACCATTTAATAACTTTAGCTCTTTTTTTATCCGAAAAATCAATATCTTTCATTCTAGCCCAAACTTGTTCATTTAACTTTTGTTTTTTAATATTCTCTTCTTCATAACGCATTTTTAAATATTTACAAGGTATATAAGTAAAATAAACTTTTTCATTTTCTTTTTCTGGCATTTTCACATTACCTTTAAAAGCATTTTGACACATTGATAGTCCTTGACAATTCTTACAATGTTCTAATTCTTTAACACAATCTTCTAATTTAGAAGTTATTTTTACAGCTTCTTTTTTAGTTAATTTTAATTTTTTAACTAATTTAACAAACATTTCATTTTGACAAGCATCATTAAAATTCTTGGTTAATTCCTCATTATTTTCCCTAACTGTTAATTTCATTTAAACCTCCTAATGATATTTTTCTAAAATATTTTTTAAATCTTCTTCTTCTTCTTTACTCATTTGTTCTTTCGTTATATTTTCATTAAACCATACAGGCATTACTTCCTCATTTTTAACTAATTTTTTATTATATTTTTTATGTTCTTTTTCAGCAACTTCCATTGCTTCTTTAGCTGTTTTAATTCCAAGTCTTTTCCATTGTCCCGCGATAGTTTCAATAAAGGCTTGATTTAATTTATTATTATTTTTCTTTAAAACATAATCTATTAAAACATTAGTAACTGCTGGCGTTAATCCAATATCAATTAATAATTGTTCTAAAACTCTTAAATCGCGATTAGTAGGATTACCTTGATATTTACTTACTAAAAAATCATATGGACTAGTATTTTCAAATACTTCAATAATTTTTCCTCTTTTAGAAGTATCACCACTAGGACTTTTTAAATATGATGGTTGAGTTCGATATACTAAAGTTGGTAATTTACCTTGATGATTATATTGATAATATTTTCTTGTTTGTAGTCTTAAAGCTTCTTTATCAATAAAACCTTTTTCATTTAAAGTCATTCTTAATATTTCAACCATTTTTAAAGTATCAATATCATAAATCAAAGCTAATTGATTAATTAATTCTTTAACTTTTTTATTAAAAGCTTTATCACTAACTAATCCTTTAGGTAAAGAAGACATAAGTAAATCAAAATCAACTTGATCTTGCATATTTAAAGGCAATGTATTTCTTCCTATTGCTTCAAAAGTATAAAACTCAGAACTAGAAGTATAAACTTCATCAAAATTAGATGTTATTTCATTAAAATTTTTTAAATCAAATTTCATAACTTGATACTCTTTTTTTAAAAGATCATATTCATAAGAACCAACATTATTATATAAAACAACACTAAAAATAGGATTAGCAAAAAATTCTTTAGCATTTAAAGGACTATATAATTCATAAACATAATTATTAGGTTCCCCTTTTTCATAATAAGTTCTAAGTAAACCAATACCTTCTAAAGAAATTCTTGCTTTTTTAATATCTTCTAAACTAGCTTTTAAAATAGTCATTAAATGATGATGTGTATATTCCATACTTACAATATTAAAACGTTCTAAATCCCGCCATAAAGTAAGATATAAACTAACAGCTAAACTACCAATAATTGGTTCATATAAATTAACTAAATTTTTTCGATCTAATTCACTTAAAATAGTTTTATTAATAACCATATATTTATCAGCTGGTAAAAAAGATATATTCATAAGCATCTAAAACCTTTCATTAAACTGTATTATATAAAATTTTTAAATTTAGTACAAGTTAATGTATAAGGTAAGGTTTCTCTTTAGTTCCAAAACCTCCCATAATTTTAACTTCTCTTTTTAAATAAGCAACTGGATAAATATCAGCTCCACTACTAGTAAAAGTTGCTTCAAAACCATTATCTTTACTATACATAATAGCATAAGAATTACTATTAGTAGAAGATGAAGGACTAATCGTCCAAAAAGTATTTTTACCATTTACTAACCAACTATTTTTAGAACAAGAAGCACAACTATTAATAAGTAAAAAATCACTTGGATACATTAAACCAATATAAGCATTATAACGATTAGTTCTTTCTACTTCATCAGTACAATATTCTCCCTTTTCACATAATTTTTCATTATTACCTAATTCTTTATTATACCAATCAATATTACTTAAACTATTAATTTCTCTATCATTTATACTACCTAAATACCAAGGAGCTTCATAAAGATATTTTTTTACTTCTTTACTTAAACCATTATTAATAAAACTACAAGAACTTTCTTTATCTTTATTAATAAAACAATTACCACTACTTTGATTATAAAATAAATTATTTAATAAATCATTAACTTTAGATACACCATATTCATTAATACCATAACCATTATTAATATCATTAGTAGATGTATCCCAAACATATTTACCAATCGAATCTTCTCTAATAATTTTAACATAAGATAAACCATCAATATTTATAACTCCTATAATCCGCCATAAAATAGGATCATTCTCGTGATATTGTAAAACACATTTACGATTTTCATCTAAACAATCACTCATATTATCAAAATCTTTATAATCACTTTCATTAGTTAAAGAAAATCCTCGATAAACAATACTTTGATATTTTTCTCCTAAATCTAGATAATTATTTGGACTACTACCAATATATCTTAAATTATTATCTTCACTTTTAATTAAACTTTCACTAGAATTAGCTATAGAATACATACAATCACTTAATAAACGATGTTTTTCCTTAAAACATTTTTTAATTTCATCACTACTTGGAATTAAAGGACCACCACTAAAAATCCAAAAAGTATAGCCCATTTCTAAAAGTAAACAAAGAAAAATAATTAAACTTATAATTAATAAAGTAAAATTTCTTTTTTTTAATTTTCTTTTCTTTTTCACTTTATACCACCTACTACTATAAAAAATTTTACCACAATCTAACTAAAATGACTATTGAATTTTTATTTACTTATGGTATACTTTTATTAGAATAAGGGTGTAGAAAATGAATGATAACATTTTAAGAGAAAATATTATGTATTTAAGACAATGGACTAATATTAATCCAGCATTTAATGCTTTATCAGTTGAAGATAAGTTTTTAGTTTATAAAACAGCTGATAAAGAAGAAAAAGTTGATATTTCTAATTTTTATTTTCCCGAAATGCTTTATAATGAAACATTTAGAAGAAAATTAGAAAAAGAATATACAGCTGAAAATTTATTTAGAATTATTGAAGTTTATTGTCAAGCCAAAGAAGCTACTAAAAATGAAGAAAAAGTTTATATTAATTATTTAGAAGTCTTAGAAAAAGATCAACAACCATTTATTTTAATTCATACTAGTGATGATAAAAAATATCGTTTTGATACTAATGATATTAATCGAATGAAAATGATTTATGAACAATTACAACAAACTAAGTCAAAAGTGACTTTAGAAGAATTTGGGGAGGCAATTAAAAATGATCAAAATAAATGATTATGAAAATTATATTTTAAGATCTACACCATTAAATGATAGTGAAACAAATGATGTTTTACAATATGAAGAAATGGTTTATCAAGCTAAAGTTTATGAAGATGATATAACTAATGAAGCCGTGAATAAAGTTAAAGATAGTTATGATGCGACTATTTTAAAAGCGAGCTTATTAGACCCTGAAAATAAAGGACCAAATGTTGACCCAGCCATCCAAAGAAATAATCAAATGCAATTAAATTTAGAACAAATTAAACAAACAAGGTCAAATGATAATAATATGGTTTTAACAAGAACTAAAAAAGACCCAATGAGTTTCAGTGCTGGATTTACTAATGCATCAGTTATTATATTTGTCGTTTTATTAGTTGGTATAATTGCTTCAGTTGTTCTATTAAGTTTATCTTAATAGTTCTTTTTTTTCATCTTTAACATACATTTAATTAGAAATGAGGTTATAAAATGGAAATATTAAAAGTTTCATCAAAATCAAATCCAAGTAAAGTAGCAGGTGCAATCGCCAATATTTATCGTGAAACAAAAAACGTGGAAATTCAAACGATTGGAGCAGGTAGTTTAAATCAAGCTATTAAAGCAATTGCCATAGCTAGAGGTTTCATTGCCCCATCAGGAGATAATTTAATTGTTATTCCAGCATTTAGTGATATTACTATTGGTGGCGAAAATAAAACAGCAATTAAATTAATTGTAACAAATAAATAGCACCAAAAGTGCTATTTTATTATGCTTTTTCAATAATAAGTAGTATTAATTAGAATACCATTTAACTTTATTTAAGTTTATTAATTTCTTCAAGTGTTAAATTAGTAAATTGAACGATTTTTTCCAGTGGCTCTTTTGCTTCTATCATTTTTTTAGCAATTTCAATTTTACTAGCTTTCTCGCCTTTTTCAATACCTTCTTCTCGTGCCAAATTTAATTCTGTATTCTTTTGGAATTTTAAATCATCTTCATAGCTTAT
>CANQZH010000078.1 GCA_947628245.1 uncultured Bacilli bacterium
GAAAAAGATTGGCAAAACTTTTTTAAAAATAGTAAAAAATATGATTTATTAATAATCTTATATGCTATTTATAATTTATATGAAAAAGAAAAAACGCTTAATAATTATCTTGATTTTGATGATATGATTAAATTAGCTATTCAAAAAATAAAACTTAATAAACCAAAATTACCATATAAATTAATTATTATCGATGAATTTCAAGATACTTCTCTATTAAGATTTTTACTAATAAAAGAAATTGTAAAATTAACTAATTCTAGTCTTTGTGTATGTGGTGATGATTATCAATCTATTTATCATTTTTCTGGAAGTGATATAAATTTATTCTTAGATTTTAAAAAATATTTTAAAAAAGCTAAAATATACAAATTAGAAAATACTTATCGTAATAGTCAAGAATTAATTAATCTAGCCGGTAACTTTATTTTAAAAAATCCTAAACAAGTAACTAAACAACTTAAAAGTTTTAAACATTTAACAAAACCAGTAAAAATAATTTATGAAAAAAATCCTTATGAAACTTTTAATAAAATTTTAGATTTAATTCCTAAAGATAATACCACTTTTATTTTAGGTCGAACTCATTATGATTTAAAAAAATATACTAATCAAACTTTTACTGAAGGAAACCCTAGATTTTTAACAATTCACGCATCTAAAGGACTAGAAAGTGATTATGTTATTATCTTAAATATGACAAATGATATCTATGGTTTTCCAAGTAAACAAAAAGATAATGAAATTTTATCATTAGTCAAAAGAAAATTAACTTATCCTTTTGAAGAAGAAAGAAGATTATTTTATACAGCTCTTACAAGAGCTAAAAAAGAAGTTTTTATTATTACCAGTAAATATAATCCTTCAATTTTTATAAAAGAAATTTTAAAAGATAAAAATGCTATGGTTCTTCACTTATAGTACTAACAATTTTAACACCACTAATTTTTTCATAAAATAAAGTTAAATGAAATAATTTTAAGAAAAATGCAATAAGTAAAGACATAAGAGCTAAAGCTAAAACAATAACTAACCAATATTCAAAAATATTATAAGTAATTAAATGATATTGATATAATAAATACCCTATTAAAATATTTAGGATTGGTAAAACAAAATAAACTAAAACAAAACTTAAATAATAAAGAAAAATATTAATTCTTTTTAATTCTTTATTTTTAAAACTTATAAATTTTAAATTCAAATACTTCATTCCTAAACTTCTTTTAAAAATTAAAGAAAAAGTAAAATAAAACAAAATTGGAATTATTAAAAATTCTTTAGAAATAATTTTTTGATATACAAAATAACTTTCTAAAAAGATTAACAAACTTATTACTAAAAAATCAATTCCAATATAACAAAGTCTTCTTAATACGGAAACTAATTCTCCTTTTTTATAACTATCATAATCAATTTCATCTCTAGTTGGTAATATTTTATTAAATAATGAACCTAAAAAATAGCCAAGAAAACCCCCAAAAGTATTTAAAATTAAATCATCTATATCAAAAACACGATAAGAATGAGGATAAATAAAATACAAACCTGATAACTGAGTTAATTCAAAAAATAAAGATAAGCAAAAAGAATAGAAAATAGTTTTACCTAAACTACATTTAAAATAATAATGTAAATAAATGCCAAAAGGAATAGTCAAGAAAATATTAAAAATTGCTTCATAAGTTGCCGCATTTTTTAAAGTTGGAAAATAAGTGGTAAAATCACTAAACTCTAAACCAGTTTTATTAATAATTTCTAAAATAAAATTAAAAGGTTGCAAATTATAAGCAGGCATTGTTAAACCTTGGACATACTCTTTACTAGGTAAAGGTAAAATAACCAAAAAATACGCGGTTAAAAAATATAGAATAAAAGAATAAATAATAATTGTCCGAAACCCATTTATGGAGCCAAATTTATGATATTGATATAATACATAAAAAATTGTAAAGAAAAATGCCACGATAGGAAAAAAGATAATTGCCGTTTTAATAGCAAATGTAAATTCATTCATAAAATCACCTAAACTCTCAAAAGTACTATTTTTTCTTAAATTAAAATATTATTTAATAGGAGGTAAAATGAAGAAATTTATTAAAGCAATTTTAATACCAATAATTGTCGGTGGTTTAGTAGGTATTTTTATAGCCCCTAATATTGACTACAATACTTTAATAAAACCAGCATTCTCTCCATCAGCCTATTTATTTCCAATTGTTTGGACTATTCTATATTTTTTAATGGGCATATCTTATGCTTTAATAGAAAACATATCTAGAAAAACTAAAAATATTTATTATATCCAATTAATCTTTAATGCTTTATGGTCTATTCTTTTCTTTATTTTAAAATGGCGTTTAATATCAGTTATTTGGATAATTATTTTAGATATTTTAGTAATTATAATGATAGTTAAAATGTATAAGCAAAAGAAAATTGCTGGTTTACTTCAAATTCCTTATTTAATTTGGTTATTATTTGCTACATATTTAAATCTATTCATTTATATTTTAAATTAAGAACCTAGAGTTCTTTTTTTAAAATATTTTCTCTTTCTAAAATTAAAATTGTAGTCATATCTATTTCACCATTATAATATTTATCCAATACTTTTTGAAAAATACTATTAGGTTCAATATAATTAAATAAAGTCATACAAGATTTTAATTTTAAATTATCAGGATAACCTAAAACCTCTAAAGGATCATTAGTTGATAGATTAAGTAAAGCTTGAGATATTTCAAATAAATGACTTCTTAAAATATCATTTGCTAAATATTCTTTTGCTTCATCTAAATTGCTTATTTCATAATATTGAGCAATTTCACTCATTCCTAATCCTCTTATTTGAGGAAAAATATACCACATCCAATGACTTTCTTTATATCCATTTTTAATTTCATTTAAAGCAGTTTCATAACTTTTATTATGTGCTAAAATAAATCTTTCTAAATCCATAAATACTTCCTTTCAATTTAAATAATATTTTCCTTTTTTAAAAGATAAAGTTTTATCTTGAACCATCATTAATAAATAAGGATTTTTAATTATTTTTCTAGGTAAATCTTTAGGTTTAATCCCTCTTTCTAAACTTGTAATATTATTATCCTTAAAATATTTAATTATATTTTCTTTGGTAAAAGAAGTATCATTTTGATATTTGTTTTTTAATAAAATTATATAAATAATACCAACTATACAAATAATAAGTACAAGAATTTTCCCAAACATTTTTAACTACTCCTTTAAATTTTTAAGTTTCTAATATATTTTTATTTAATAAAAATTCTTTAATTCCAATAATTAAAATACCATCTTCATTATACCAAGCATTTATATCATCCTTAACGACAATCACCTTTTTAAAATTATCCCCAACACAATTTAAAGGACGAGATTCTTGAAAATTTTTTTCTGGTTCATCAATACTTAATGCTGATTGAATATAATATCTATTACTTGCCATATTACACACAAAATCTATTTCATAGTTTGTTCTCCCATCTTTATTTCTTACCTCAACAACTCCAACATCAACATTATATCCTCTAGTTAATAATTCATTATAAATTACATTTTCCATTATATGATTTTCTTCTTGTTGTCTAAAATTTAATCTAATATTTCTAACACCTAAATCAGTAAAATAATATTTAAAAGGTGTTGTTATGTATTTTCGACCTTTAACATTATAACGTTCTACTTTTTTTATTAAAAAGGCATTTTCTAAATATTCAATATATGAAGTAATCGTATTTAAAGAAATATCTTTATCACCTGTCGAAAGATAAGTTTTATAAATATTTGCTGGATTAGTTAAAGAGCCAATTGATGATGCCAAAATATTTACAATTGCATCTAATACATCTTTCCTTTTAATATCATTTCTTTCAATAATATCTTTTAAGTATGTAGTTTCAAATAAATTTGATAAATACTCTCTTTTTTGTTTTTCATTATTTTGAAGTACAACAGGTGGAAGACCACCATATAAAATATATTCTCTCCATGCTTTATCTTCAGGCATTTTTTTAGCCTCAATAAACTCTTTAAATGATAAAGGATAAATTTTTATTTCGGTACTTCTTCCCCTAAATTCAGTAATAATATCACTGGATAAAAATTTAGAATTAGAGCCTGTCACATAAACATCTAAATTATTTTTTTTCAAAAAACTATTTAATATTTCTTCAAAATTTTCTACTAATTGAATCTCATCTAAAAGAACATAATACATATCATTATCCTTTACATTACTCATTACATAATTAAATAATTCCATTGGGTCTCGATACTTATGATTTTCTATTAAATCTAAATCTAATTTAATAATATGATTTTCTTTTACGCCACTTAAAATTAAATAATTTTTAAAAATTGGATCTAATAAATATGATTTACCAGATCTTCTAATTCCAGTAATTACTTTAATTAATTTGTTTTCACGAGCTGTGATTAATTCATTCAAATATTGTTCTCTTTTAATTTCTTGCATATTATTCCTCCATTGAAATTTAGCGTCACTTTTGCCACTGATTTTCAATACAATTATACAATACAATTATCAAAAATACAACTTGTCATTGAATTTTAGCGTCATTTTTGGCGTTAAATTTCAATGGGACTTGCACAATATTAAGTTGGGTATTATAATATAATTAAATTACAAAAAATTGAATTAAATAATAATAAATTACAAGTTAAATTAAATAAATTAGAAAAAACACTAAAAGAAAAAATAAATAATTTTTTTAAATTTGCATATAATAGAGTATGAAAATCAAAAAATCAAAAATAATTTGATTTTCAAATGAATATGTGATAAAGTATTATCACAAGTCGTAATTGATTGCATTGTGAAGACTTTGGTCGAGGAACATATTAGTCAATCTAAATTATGACATCATGAGTAGCATTGTGAAGACTTAGGTCGAGGAACATATTAGACTATTCGTTGGATAGGAACTCTATTATAGAGTTCCTTTTTTGATTTTTATGGAGGTGGTTAGATGCAGAATGGTGAAATTTATTATATTGATTTTAAAGGAAATATGGGTTTTGAAATTAATAAAATACACTTAGGAATTATTTTTACTATTCCTAAAATCAAAAATATGGTATTTTGCATACCTTTAACTAGTCCTAAGCCAAAACATTTTAAAGATATGGATTCATTTAATAATAGAAATCATAACAATTTAAAATATCAAAATTTAATTTATATTGATGAAACTGATTCAATAGCATTATTAGACCAAATGAGAACAATTTCAACTTTAAGATTAAAAAATTCATATAATGTCGTTATAAATTCTAATAATATTAATTTAATAATTACAAAAGTTAGTAAATATATATCCAATATATTACATTAAAAAAAGATAAAAAATATGAATGTGAGGTGCAAATATAAACTTAGTAGCACGATATTTCAACAACATTAAATATTTATGCTCATTTTTATAAAAGTGATTTAAATAATTTAATTTCTATTATAGATTTATATTAAAATAGTCAGTAATTAGTCAATATTTTAAAACAAAACATATAAAAACCCTTTAAATAAAGGGTTTATTTTATAATCTGGTGGCTCCAACGGGAATTGAACCAGTGACACAAGGATTTTCAGTCCTCTGCTCTACCGACTGAGCTATGGAGCC
>CANQZH010000079.1 GCA_947628245.1 uncultured Bacilli bacterium
AAAATTAAACTCATTAAAGTTTCTAATAATTCCGTATCACTTGGATCACAAAAGATTGCTTTAAATACCTTATCATTTCTTGCATTGTAAAATTTTTGCATAAATTTTCCTTCTTTCTTTTTAAAATTGTTTGCTATTATAAACTATTAAAAGAAAGAATTTTGTCGAATTAAAGTTAAAATATTAATTTTTTTTTGAAATTTTTGAATTAAAAAAAGATTGAAGTACGAACAATTATATGCTATAGTATTTTTGCTATTTATTTTGGTAAAACTATAGATGGAGGTATTTTTTGATGGATAAAATTATTGTTAAAGGGGCAAGAGAAAATAATTTAAAAAATATAGATATTGAATTGCCTAAAAATAAATTAATTGTAATGACTGGTGTTTCTGGTTCTGGTAAGAGTAGTTTAGCATTTGATACTATTTTTGCTGAAGGTCAAAGGAGATATGTTGAGAGTTTATCGGCTTATGCTAGACAATTTATTGGGGGTATTGAAAAACCTGATGTAGATAGTATTGAAGGTTTAAGTCCTAGTATTTCTATTGATCAAAAAACAACTAATAAAAATCCTAGAAGTACAGTGGGTACGATAACTGAAATATATGATTTTTTAAGACTTTTGTTTGCGCGTATAGGGGTTCCTTATTGTCCTAAACATCATATTCCAATTAAAAGTCAAAGTATTGAAGAAATGACTAATAAAGTTATGGATTATGAAGAAGGTACTAAATTAGAAATTATGGCACCGATTGTTCACGGTGAAAAAGGAACACATAAAGATTTATTTAATGATTTAAGAAGTAAAGGATATTCTAGAGTTAGAGTAAATGGGGAAATTTATTCTTTAGATGATGAGATTGTTTTAGAGAAAAATAAAAAAGATAATATTGATGTTGTTGTTGATCGAATTGTTTTAAAGAAAGATGAACGTTCTAGAATATTTGAGGCTATTGAAGTTAGTACTAAACTTGCTGATGGGAAAGTTGTTATTAATATTATTGGAAAAGAAGAAGTTTTAATGAGTGAACATTATGCTTGTTTAAAATGTAATTTTTCTATTCCAGAGTTAGAGCCTAGATTATTTTCTTTTAATAGTCCTTATGGGGCTTGTCCTGCTTGTAAGGGATTAGGTACTAAATTAAAGATTAGTGAAAATTTAATTATTCCTAATAAAGATAAAAGTTTAAGTGAAGGGGCTATTGTTACTTATAATAGTGATAATAGTATTATGAATACTACTTTTAAGGCTGTTTGTGATTATTATGATATAGATTATAATGCTCCTATTAAAGATATTCCTAAAGATAAGTTTCAATATATTTTATATGGTACTCCTGATCCTATTCCTATTAAATTTGTAGCTAAAAATGGTAATGTTAGACAATCTAATGATTATTTTGAAGGGGTTATTAATAATTTAGAAAGACGTTATATGGAGACAAGTAGTACTTGGATTAGAGAATGGTTAGAAGGTTTTATGATTGAAACTGATTGTAATGTTTGTAAGGGTACAAGACTACAAGATAGTGTATTATCGATATATATAAATAAAAAGAATATTTATGATTTAACAACGATGAGTATTAAAGAATTAAGAGATTTTTTAAGGTCTTTAAAATTAAGTAGTGAACAAGAAAGTATTAGTAGATTATTACTTAAAGAAATTGATAATCGTTTAAGTTTTTTAATTAATGTTGGGTTAGAGTATTTATCTTTGCATCGTAAGGCTGGAACATTATCAGGAGGAGAGTCTCAAAGAATTAGATTGGCAACTCAAATAGGAAGTAAGTTATCTGGGGTATTATATGTTTTAGATGAACCTAGTATTGGACTTCATCAAAAAGATAATGAAAAATTAATTGCTAGTTTAAAAGAAATGAGAGATTTAGGAAATACTTTAATTGTGGTTGAACACGATACGGATACGATGATGGCTAGTGATTATTTAGTTGATATTGGACCTAAGGCTGGAAGTGAAGGTGGTTATGTTGTGGCTGCTGGAACACCTGAAGAGGTAATGGCTTGTGATGAAAGTATAACTGGACGTTATTTAAGTGGAAAAGAAAAGATTGAAGTTCCTAAGAAAAGACGTAAGGGAAATGGTAAATATTTGGAAGTTGTAAAAGCTGAAGAACATAATTTACGTAAAATAAATGTTAAGTTTCCTTTAGGAAAATTTATATGTGTGACTGGTGTTTCTGGTTCTGGTAAGAGTACACTTGTAAATGAAATATTATATAAAACAGTTGCTAATAAGTTATATCGAAGTAAAGAAGAACCAGGTAAATGTAAAGAAGTGAAAAATATTGACTTAATTGACAAAGTTGTAATGATTAGTCAAGATGCTATTGGAAGAACTCCTAGAAGTAATCCTGCTACTTATGTTGGCGTATTTGATGATATTAGAGATTTGTATGCTAATACGAAAGAAAGTAAAATGCACGGATATGATAAAGGTAGATTTTCTTTTAATGTTAAAGGTGGACGTTGTGAGGCTTGTTGGGGTGATGGGGTTAAGAAAATTGAAATGCATTTTTTACCTGATGTATATGTTCCTTGTGAAGTATGTGGAGGGACTCGTTATAATAAAGAAATATTAGATATACGTTATAAGGAAAAAAATATTAGTGAAGTTTTAGATATGAGAGTTAGTGAAGCTGTTAAGTTTTTTGAAAATGTTCCAACTATTAAAAGAAAGTTAGATGTTTTAATGGATGTAGGATTATCCTATATTAAACTTGGACAAAGTGCTCCTACTTTATCAGGAGGAGAAGCTGGAAGAGTAAAACTATCTAAGGAATTACAAAAAAGACCTACTGGTAAAAGTTTATTTATTTTAGATGAACCTACTACTGGTCTTCATAGTGCTGATATTAAAAAGTTAATTGCAATTTTAAATAGAATTGTTGATAATGGGGATACGGTTATTGTTATTGAACATAATTTAGATGTTATTAAAGTTGCTGATTATATTATTGATTTAGGGCCTGATGGAGGTGTTGGAGGAGGTACTGTTGTAGCAAGTGGAACTCCGGAAGAGGTTAGTAAAATAAAAGAATCTTATACTGGACAATGGCTTAAAAAATATTTATAATTAGCTAAAGGAAGTGTGAGTTTTTGAAAAAGAAAGTTAAAGTTATAGTTGGAGTAATTATAATTGTATTAATTATTTTTATTGGGGGAGTAGTTATTTTTAAGAAAAATAAGAAGTTAAAAGGAACTGAAGGTGTTATGGTTGTTCCAACAATGCAAGATAAAATAGATGCTGATAGTAGTTGGTGTGCTACTTTTGAACTTGTATGGAATGATATGAAAAATGAAGTTGTTAAAAATGATATTGTTTTTGAGCCTCAAGAAGAATTTGCTAAAAATTTAAATAAAGAAGAATTTACAAAAGATATGATATCTGATGAATATTATTATAAAAAATATGGTTTAAAAAGTCTTGAATTAAAAAAAGAAATTGAAAAAGGTATTAAAGAAAAATTTAATCAAACTAGTGATATATTAGATAGTTTTGATTGGAGTGAAGATGCTTTAAATGATTTTGAAGATGATTCAATTAATAGATATTTCTTTTATACGATGTTGTATAGAAAATTTGAATTTTTAAATAAATTTGATAAATTAGAGAATAGTAATTTTGGTAAATATTCTAATATAAAGTATTTTGGAATTGATGAAAATACTAAAGAAAATGTTAAAGATCAAGTTGAAGTTTTATATTATAATGATATAAATGATTTTGCTATTTTAATTAATACTAAAAGTAATGATGAAGTAATATTAATGAAAAATCCTAAGGGTAATACTTTTAAAGATATATATGATAATATGTTAAATAAGTCTAATAAGTATGATGGAAGTAGTGAATTAGGTGATGGTGATGAGCTTAAAGTTCCTTATCTAGATTTTAAAGTTTTAAAAGATTATACTGAATTAGAAAATAAGAAATTTAAAACTTATAATGGGGTTGGAGAAATTATAAAAGCTATTCAAAGTATTGAATTTTCTTTATATGAAAAAGGTGGAAAAGTTAAAAGTGAAGCTGGTATTGATATGAATGAATTTACTTCTGCATATGAACCTGAAGATCGTTATTTTTACTTAAATGATACATTTGCAATATTTTTAAGAGAAAAAGGAAGAAGTATTCCTTATTTTGCAGGAAGAATTAATGATATAACTAAGTTTCAACAATAGAGATTTAGTTTTTTTATTTATTAAAATATTATTTTATGATATATTAAATATGACATATAATGGCATATAGTATTAAACTTAATAAAGTAGGGAATACTATAGTGTAAAGAGATTGACATAAAAGAAAGAAAAAGCTTGACAAATGAAGTTGCTGAAAAAAAAGTATACAAAAAATATGTAAAATGATAAAATAAGGGAAAAGAAAAGTAAAGAAGTGGTAGAAAATGATAAAAACGATGAATCAACAAATGGAATTAAGTTTTAGTAAATATAATGAATTGTATGATATGTTAATAGATAAAGATAATTTATGGAGAGAAATCAAAGAAAAAGTAGATTTCTCTTTTGTATATGAAAAATTAAAAGATAATTATTCAAGTACAATGGGAAGAACAAGTGAAGATGTAATAAGAATGTTTAAATATCTATTGTTAAAATCATTTTATAAAATATCAGATAGAGAACTAGTAAGAAGAACAAAAGTAGATATAGAATTTAAATATTTTTTAGGATATGATGTAGAAGATACAAATTTAATAAGTCCAACATTGTTAACAAAATTTAGAAGAGAAAGAATAAAAGGAGAAGATACAGCAGAAGTTATACTAGATAAATTGTTAGAACAAACAATAAAAATAGCAGTAGAAGAAGGAGTTGTAAGTACAAAAGCAAAAATAATAGTAGATTCAACACATACATTATCAAGATATGGAAAATTAAGTCCAAGAGAAGAATTAATAAGACAAGCAAAAAATTTAAGAAAAAGTATATATCAAATAGACGAAACAATGAAAGAAAAAATGCCAGCTAAAAAAGAAAATACAGGAATATTAGAAGACATGAATGAGTATGTAGATGAATTATTAAAAATAGTAAAAAGCGATAAAAGATTTATGAAAATAAATAGAATACAAGAACAGATAAATTATTTAGAAGAAACAAATGAAGATATAAAAGAAGCACTTAAAACCCCAGCAAAAGAGATACCAAGTGAATACTCAAAAGATAAGGATGCCAAGACAGGACATAAAACTGCAGATACATCATTTTTTGGATATAAAAATCATATAGGAATGACAACAGATATGTTGATAACAGGAGCAACAATGACAAGTGGAGAAAAAAATGATGGAGAACAAATGCAGAAATTAATAGAAAAAACAGAAAAAACAGGATTAGAAGTAGAAGCAGTAATAGGAGATGGAGCATATAGTAGTAAAGATGATTTAGAATATTGTGAAAATAAAAATATAAAGGTAGCAAGCAAATTAAATAAAATGATATTAGAAGGACATGGGAATAGAGAAGAATATACATATAATAAAGATGCAGATATGTACGTATGTAAAGCAGGACATATGGCAATAAGAAAAGCAAAAGATAAATGTGGAAGTAAAAATAGGAATGTAATTCGCTATTATTTTGAAGTGGAAAAATGTAAAACGTGTCC
>CANQZH010000080.1 GCA_947628245.1 uncultured Bacilli bacterium
ATTATATTATTTTGGTTATTTAACAATAGGCGAAGATAGTTTTGGCTTAATAAAATTTAAAGTACCAAATAAAGTAATGAAAGAGGCTTATAATAATTATTTTATTGAACTGCTAAAAATAGTAAACATTCAAATAGATTCAGTTAAGATAAGAGATATAATAGAAGAAATAGTAATGGAAAATAAAATAGAGAAGTTAAGTAGGTATGTGGAAGAAATATTAAAGTTAAGTGATAATCGAATTTTTATGAAATTTGATGAAAAGTATATAGAAGTAATTTATTTTTGCTTATTAATGAAGAATAATTATTTTGATGTGTATACCGAATATCCCAATAAAAATGGTTATATCGATGTTTATTTAAAAAGTAAAAATGAGTTAATGAAGAAAAATATAATGATTGAATTAAAATATATTAAGAAAAAAGATTATAATGAAAAATTATTAAAAGAAAAGATTGAAGAGGGAAAAGCTCAATTGATTAAATATAGTGAAGATGAAAGAATAGATAATGCTTTAAAATATCTAGTAGTTTATGTTGGTAATGATTTAAAAGTATTAGAAAATTATAATTAAAAAAATATAGAAAGAACCAATTAGATTGGTATGAGGAAGGTTATTATGAAATTAAGTATGGAACAAATGGTTAATTATTGTAAACAATATGGTTTTATTTTTCAGGGAAGTGAAATATATGGAGGTTTATCTAATACTTGGGATTATGGTCCTTTAGGTCGCGAGTTAAAAGAAAATATTCGTCGAGCTTGGTGGAAAAAGTTTATTCAAGAAAATCCTTATAATTATGGACTTGATTCAGCTATTTTGATGAATCCTTTAGTATGGGTAGCATCTGGTCACGTTGCATCTTTTGCTGATCCTTTAATTGATTGCAGGAAATGTAAAACAAGACATCGAGCTGATAAATTAATTGAAGATTTTACTAAGGGTAAGGAAACTGGTGATGGTTGGTCTAATGAAAAATTAGAACAATATATTGCTGATAATAATATTAAATGTCCTAATTGTGGAAGTCTAGATTTTACACCTATAAGAAAATTTAATTTGCTTTTTGAAACTCATCAAGGAGTTACGGAAGAAGCTAAAAGCAAAGTTTATTTAAGAGGAGAAACTGCTCAAGGAATATTTGTTAATTTTTTAAATGTTCAAAGAACAATGCGAGCTAAAGTTCCATTTGGAATTGGTCAAACTGGTAAGTCTTTTCGAAATGAAATAACTCCTGGTAATTTTATTTTCCGTACAAGAGAATTTGAACAAATGGAATTAGAGTTTTTTTGTAAACCAGGAACTGATTTAGAATGGTTTGGTTTTTGGAAAAGTTTTTGTTTAGATTTTTTAAAAGATTTAGGAATTGATAAAGAAAATTTAAGATACCGAGATCACGTTAAAGAAGAACTAGCTTTTTATAGTAAAGCGACAACGGATATTGAATATTTATTTCCAATGGGTTGGGGTGAGCTTTGGGGTATTGCAGATCGAACTGATTATGATTTATCTGTTCACGAGTCTCATTCTAAACAAGAATTAAAATATTTAGATCCTGAAACTAATGAACGTTATCTACCTTATGTTATTGAACCATCTGTTGGCTTAGACCGTTTATTATTGGCTATTTTATGTGATTCATATCATCAAGAATTATTAGATAATGATGAAAGATTAGTCTTAAAGATTCATCCTTATTTAGCCCCTTATAAAGTAACTATTTTACCATTAATTAAGAAAGTTCATTCTAATAAAGCTAGGGAAATATATGGTGATTTAGCTAAAGATTTCAATTGTTGTTATGATGATGCCGGAAGTATTGGTAAACGTTATCGTAGAAGTGATGCTATTGGAACACCTTTTGCTATTACTATTGATGATGATACTTTAAATAATAATACAGTTACTTTAAGAAATAGAGATACAATGGAACAAATAACTATTAAATTAGAAGATTTAAAACTTTACATTAAGAAGTATATTGATTTTTAAAATTTATTGAAATGTATTAGGATATTTGTTAAAATATTTATTAGAAAGGATATAGTGATTTTATAATGGATGGTGATTGAATATGGATGAAAAAAAGTTAAATAGAAATATGTATTTTACCCTTATTTGTTCGTTAATTATTTTAATTGCGATTGCTTTTAGTGGAACTTATTCATTTTTTGTAGCAACAATAAAAGATTCTGGGGATGATCGTTCAACTAGCTTGCAAGCTGGTAGTATAGCAAGTTTAACTATTACAGGTGATAGTGAAGTACCAGCTATTACTGATATGATACCAGAAGATCGTTATACAAGAACTTTTACAATTACAAATAGTAGTGAGTTTGATGCTAAAAATGTTACTTTGGTTTGGAAAAATGTTGTTAATGAGTTTGTTAATAAAGATGATTTAATTATTATTTTAAAAAATACGACAACAAATGAAGAATTAATTAAAGAATCATCTAAAACTCCTTTTCCAAGTAGTGATGATGAAGTATTAATTTCTGGAATTAATATAGGTGGTAGTAGTTCTAATGATTTTGAATTAACTATTTATTATGTAAATGATCCTATTAATAATCAAATGATTGATGTTGATGGTAATCCTATTGATATGGGTCGAGCTTTTGGCGGCGAGATTGAAATATTACAAGAATAGAAAGGTGAAAATATGAATGCGATTAGTGTTGGTAAAATTGCTTATGATATAACTATTCCTGTTGATAGTTATCCTGAAGAAAATAGTAAAATTTTATTAAAAGAGAGAATGGAATATAGTGGAGGTCCAGCTTGTAATGTAGCTCTTTTATTAAATAAGTGGAATTGTGAAACTTATTTTTCTGGAGTAATTGGTTACGATGATTATGGAACAGCCATAAAAAAAGAGTTAGAAGATGAAAACATTCATACTAATTATTTAGAAACTAATTATGAAAAGAAAACTACTACTAATATTATTTTAGTTAATAAATCTTCTACAACAAGAACCATTTTAGCTGTTGAACCAGAAGTAAATCATATTAAGAAAAATGATTATCAAGAAAATTTTGAAATTATTTATTCAGATGGATATGAATATTCAGCTACGACAGCCTTATTAAATCAAAATCCAACGTCTATTTCTTTATTGGGAGCTAGTCTTAATAATGGTAGTGATGAAAAAGAAATACTAGCACTTGCTAAAAGTGTTAAATATATTACTTTTTCCATAGATTTTGCTGAAAAACAAACTAAATTAAAAGCTGATTTTAATAATCCTCAAACTTTATTAAATATTTATAAAGAATTAAAAACTAAGTTTCCGAATGCTAATATAATTGTTACTTTAAAAAATATGGGGGCTATGTATCAAATTAATAATGAAGTTAAGGTTATGCCTACGATATCAGTTACTGAAGTTGATCGAACTGGTTCTGGTGATATTTTTGATGGAGCTTTATTATATAGTTTATGGAAAAAATATGATATAGAAAAAGCTTTAAGAGTTGCTAATATTGCCGCTGGTTTGTCAACTACTAAATATGGAGTTAAAAATTCTATTCCATTACTTTCAGAAGTAATTAATTATTATGAACAAAGATTTGGACCTTTAGAAGAAGTTACACAAACAACTGAAAATCCTCAAAACTCACCAATAGATGCAAATCAAAATCCAGCTCCTCAAACAGTTCCTAGTGAAGCACCAGCTCCTACAGAACCAAATCAAACAGGACAAAATTCTTAATGTTTATTTTAAATCGTTATCCTAAACTTGATTTACACGGTGAATATGCTGTTACAGCTTATAGTGTTGTTCATTCTTTTTTAATAGATAATCTTAAATTAAAAAATAGATATGTTATTTTAATTCACGGCAAAGGTACAGGAAAATTAAAAAGAGAAGTAGAAAAAATTTTAAAAAAAGAAAAATTTGTTAAAAGTTTTGCCTTAGATAATAATAATTTAGGTCAAACAATTGTTGAATTAGATTTAGATTTTAATTTTAAAAATTAAAGTCTTTTTTTAATTTTTATGATACAATTAAGATGAATGGAGAATGTATATATGTACGATGTTGTAATAGTTGGTGCAGGACCAGCTGGTTTATTTACGGCTTATGAATTAATTGAAAATAAACCTAATTTAAAAGTCTTATTATTAGATAAAGGAAGATTTGCGGATAAAAGAGTTTGTCCAATGAATAAAACTAAAATATGTTCAAATTGTAATCCTTGTCAAATCTTATCCGGTTTTGGAGGAGCAGGAACTTTTTCTGATGGTAAATTAAATTTTATTCCTAAACTTGGTAAAACTGATCTTTTTAAATATTTACCAATTAATGAAGCTTATTCTATAATTGACGATACGGAAAGAATATTTAATAAATTTAAAATGGATTCAAAAGTATATCCTACTAATATGGATGAAACTAAAAAAATTGAAGAAAAAATTGCTAGAGTTGGAGCTAATTTATTAGTAATTAAACAAAAACATTTAGGAAGTGATAAATTACCTAATTATATTAATGAATTTACTAAATATTTAGCTAGTAAAAATGTTGTTTTAAAAGATAGTACGGAAGTTTTAGATATTGTTTTACAAAAAGATAAAACTTTTAAAGTAATTTTTAATAATAAAGAAGAAGTAGAAGCTAAATTTGTTGTTGTTGCACCTGGTAGAACTGGAGCTAAATGGGTTCAAAATTATGCCGAAAAAAATAATATACCTTATGTTTCTAAAAGTATTGAAATAGGAGTTAGAGTAGAAGTTAGAAAAGAAATTCTTGATCCTATAACTGATGTTATATATGATCCAACAATATTTATTAAAACTCCAACTTATAATGATGAAATAAGAACTTTTTGTACTAATCCTGGCGGTTTTGTGGCTAAAGAAAATTATAATGGTTATATCTGTGTTAATGGGCATGCCTTAAAAGATGTTAAATCAAAAAATTCCAATTTTGCTTTTATTTCTAAAGTTAATTTAACTGAACCAATTACTAATACTAGAGAATATGGGGAAAGTATTGCAAAAATTGCTAATACTTTAGGTGATGGTAAACCAATTTTACAAAGTTTGCAAGATTTAAAAAGAGGAAGAAGAAGTACAATGTCCCGTATTAATAAAGGCTTTATCGAACCAACCTTAAAAGATGTTGTAGCTGGGGATTTAGCTTTAGTTTTACCACATCGTATTTTAAAAAATATTTTAGAAGGTTTAGAAATTTTAGATAAAATAATTCCAGGAGTTAATAATGGAGAAACTTTATTATACGGTCCTGAAATAAAATTTTTTAGTAATGAAATTGAAACTAATAATAATATGAAAGTTGCTAATGAAAATATTTATTTTGTAGGTGATGGAGCTGGAAAAGCTGGAAATATTGTTAGTGCTGCAGCAACTGGTTTAATTGCGGCGCGAGATATTTTAAAAAATATTAAGTAAAATTCATAGTTTTATGATTTTTAAATTTTATGGCATAAAATCTAAATTACAAATTAAATAATTTTTGGTTACTATAATTTGTAGATTTATTAATTGTGTAAAAGAAGTGTCAAAAACTTCTTTTTTAGCTTGACAAATTGGGGGGGGGGGGTATGTTATGATTAAATTATCATAGAGGAGGAATATTAAATGGAAAAAAA
>CANQZH010000081.1 GCA_947628245.1 uncultured Bacilli bacterium
ACTAGTTGAATAACTAATTGGGATTTCCAGTACAATATTTTCCCATAAAACCCCAATAATATCAAGTGTATTTTGCTGTTTTTTTATAAAATTTTGTAAGTTTTCATTATCATCAGTTATTTTTTCCACAATATTTAAACTAAAAGGATACTCTACTTCTTTTAAAGTAATTGCATCTTGTAAAATCATTTTTAATTTAGAAATTATCAATAAATGATAATCTTGATTATTATCTTTATTTATTTTTAATGATATTTTAAAAGTTGGTAATTTAAGAATACTAGTATTTTGATAATAATCTTTAGGAATATCAACTTCTAATTCTTCATCCATTGTTTTAATAAAAACTTTTGATAAATCCATAAACACACCACCACTTAAATTATAATACAAATTGCTAAAATACTCAATCTATGTTAAAATCCAAAGAAATGGAAGTGGTTTTATGACAATTATTGGTCTTATATGTGAATATAATCCATTTCATAATGGTCATCTTTATCATTTAAAAAAAATTAAAGAAAAATATCCTGATTCCCTTTTAATTTTATGTTTAAACGGTTATTTTTTAGAACGAGGCGAGATAAGTATCATAAATAAATTTGCTAAAGTCCAAATTGCTTTAGAAAATAATATTGATATAGTTATTGAATTACCTGTATTATTTGGTTGTCAATCAGCTGATAACTTTGCTACAAACTCTATTAAATTACTTGATGCCTTAAATGTTGATAAAATTATTTTTGGAAGTGAAAGTAATAATTTAAATCTTTTAATGAAAATTGCTAAAAAACAAGAAATGTTAAATCAAACAATAATGAAAAAACATTTAAAACAAGGAGATAGTTATTCTAAAAGTTTAATTAAATCTTTAAATGAAAAAGAATTAAAAGCTAATGATTTATTAGGAGTATCTTATTGTAAAGCCATCTTAAATAAAAAACTAAATATTGAATTAGAAACAATTTTAAGAACTAATGATTTTAATGATACCAAAGCTAATGATGATATAGTAAGTGCTCAAAATATTAGAGAAAAAATTAAAAATAAAATAGACATTACCAACTATTTACCTAAAACAAGTAAAAACAAAATCTTAAATATTAATTATGATTTATACTTTAAACTTTTAAAACATAAAATATTAACTGATTTTAATTTAAAACAATATCTAGATGTTAATGAAGGAATTGAAAATTTATTAATTAAAGAAATTAAAACTTGTAATAATTATGATGAATTTTTAAAGAAAATAAAAAGTAAACGTTATAATAATAATCGTTTACAAAGAATGCTTTTACATATTAATTTAGGTATTTTAAAAAAAGACGCGAAAGAAAAAATAAATTATGTTAGAATTTTAGGTTTTAATTTAAAAGGCAAAAATTATTTAAATCAAGAAAGAAAAAATTTTAAATTACCAACTAAAATAGATTCTAAAAGTATTATTAGAGATTATGAATTAAAAGCTAGTTTATTATATGATTTATTAACTGGTCAAAACACTTATCAACAAGAATTAAAAAATAAACCAATTTATATAAATACTGCTGATAATTTAAAAGCATCTAACCAAAAATAATCTTTATTTTCAAAATCACACACAAATAAATCATTAAATTCTTGAAGTTCTTTTAAAAAACAAGGTTTAATTACATTAGTATCCATTTTAATAAAAGTTTTATGTAAAGATAAAGTTGTACTTTCTTTTCGATAAAAATCGTGTAAACTATGAACATTTTTATACTTCATATAAAAATAATTATTCTTAAATTTTTTAAATAAAAGAATATCTAATTCTTTTAAAGAAATAGGTTTTATTAATTGATTAACAACTAAATTAATATCATCTTCTTTACGATAATAAAGCATTTCTAAAGTATGAAATACTTCATAAGGACGATTTTTAAATACTTTTGAAATACTTGAATTAATTTTAAAGATATAAAAATGACGCATATTATCACCGTTATTACTTTAACATATAATATGCGTTTATTTTGTCGAATTATTTAAGTAAAGTCTCAACTTTTAATTTTAAGCTTTCATAATCATAATCCATTTTTTGTAAAACTTCTATTGGAACTCCACTATAAGCAAAATCATTAATCCCTAAAATATATTCTTCACTAGTAGCATAACCTTGCCAACAACAACTATTACCAGCTTCAATAACAATTGTTTTGACATTTTTAGGTAATAATACATTACGATAATCTTCACCATTACTTTTAAATAACTCTAAACTTGGCATTGAAATTACTCGAATATCTAAACCATTAGCTTTTAAATCATAAGCTATTTGCATTGAACTAACTACTTCACTACCTGTTGAAATAATAATTCCATCTAAACGACTTTCTTCTTTTTTTATAATGTAGCCACCTCTTAATACTTCTTTACTATTAGAGCCCGGTAATTTAGGAACATTATTTTTAGTTAAAACCAAAGCACTAGGTTTACCTGATTTTAAAATATATTCCCAACTACCCATAACTTCATTAATATCAGCTGGTCTAAAAACTGTCAAATTAGGAATCATTCGTAAAGTATTTAACTGTTCACAAGGAATTCTAGCTGGTCCATCTTCACTATCATATAATGAATCGTGAGTAAAAATATAAGTTACTGGTAAATTCATTAAAGAAGTCATTCTAACTCCTGATTTTAATTCATCTAAATAACATAATTTTGTACTGCCAAAAACTCTTAAACCATTTAAAGCTAGACCATTTAAAATACTAGCCATAGCTCGATCTCTTACACCAAAGAAAATATTTTGAATTAAAGGATTTTCTTTAGATTGAAATTCAAGATTACCAATTATAGTTTGAGTTCTTAAAGCCATTCCCGCTGATCCTCCTAAAAATAAAGGATTTTTACTAGCAAATAAATTCATTATTTTAGAATTAGTTTCTAATAAAGGTTCACGATAACCATCATTAATTTTATAATTAGCACTATCAAAAAAGATATCAGTTTTACCACTTTCTAATAAATTAATAATTTGATTTAAGCCAGTACTCATTCTTCCTTTAGCTTTATTATATTGTTCTAACCATTTAGCATATTTTTTACTAGTTCGTTCTTTAATTTGAGATTGAACATAAATTTGACTATCTTTTGATACTTCAAAAGGTGCTAAGAAAGAATTAAATTTCTTACGAATATTTTCAGTATCGTCAAATGATAAAGGTCCGTGATGTAAAATATTTTTACCAGCATTAAAAGATTCAGCCCCGATTTTATTTTGGAAAAGAATTAAAGCCGGTTTACCACAATCTTTAGCTTTAGTTATTAATCTAATCATTTCTCTTTGATTAGTTATATCTTTTAAAATATCAACATAAAAACCCATAGCCGTAAAAGCTTTAATTAAAGCTTCAGGTTTTAACCCACGATATTCGCCATCAGCAATACTTTCATTATAATCATATAAGAAAACTAAATGATCAAGTTTTTCTTGAAGAGCAAAAGTAAAAGCTTCCATAGATGTTCCACAAGAAAAATCAGCATCAGAGCAAAAACAATATGTCGTATAAGTTAAAATGTTAACTTTATTTTCTTCAGCTTTAATCAAACTATTTAAATATCTTTTAGCTAAAGCTTCACCAACGGCAATACTAATTCCATCACCAGCAAAAGAAGTAGAAGCATCAACACCTGGAGTCGTATAAACTTCAGGAATACCTGGAGTTATAGAACCTACTCTTTTAAAATTCATTAAATCTTCCTTTTTAATAGGATAACCAGCCATATGAAGCATCGCATATTGTAAAGGAGCAATTAATGAAGATGATAAAATTACCCGATCACGATTAAAAAAACTAGGATTTTCAGGATATATATTTAAAATTTTAGCATAAAGTGTATACATTACGGGAGCCATATCTAAGACAATTCCCGGTGACCCACTTTTAGCTCGACTAATCATATCTATGGCTAATAACTTTAATTCATTAATAGCTCTTACATCATTATTCATTTGGACACCCTCTTTATTATTCTACATAAGTATATCAAAAATATACTTTATAGTAAATTAATTTTAGGAAAAATTAGTAAAAAGAAAATTAATCAGCTGTAAAGATTCATTGCTACTACTTAATAAAATAGCTCCTAATACAACTACAACATAAAGTAAAATCACAAGTGCATATTTTTTTAAAAATTTTTCCATATTTATACCTTCTTTCTGACGTTAATTTTATATTAAACAATTGTTCGCGTCAACATTATTTTTCCAAAATTTGTCAAACAACTGTTTGACAAACAAATGAGTGTATGCTATATTTGTAGTGGAGAGTGATTTATGAAAACTTTAGAAAAACAATTAACCCCCAAACAAGAAGAAGTATTTAACTTTATTAAAAAATATAGTGCTGAACACGGGTATCCCCCATCAGTAAGAGAGATATGTGCTAATTTAGGATTATCAAGTCCGGCTACTGTTCAAGCTCATATCAATCATTTAAAAGAAGCTGGAGTTATTAGAAATTCTTCTAATAAATTTAGAACTATTGAAATTTTAACGGAAAATGAATATTTAAATCATAATGATGATGTTATAAAAGTTCCTCTATTAGGAAAAGTAACTGCCGGAAATCCTATTGAAGCTATTGAAAGACCTGATGAATTTTTTGATTTACCTCAAGCTTTAGTTCCAGTTGGTAAAAATGTTTTTACTTTAGAAGTAAGTGGTGAATCAATGATTAATAAAGGTATTCTTGATGGCGATTACGTAATTGTTGAAAAACAAAATACCGCTAATAATGGGGATATTGTTGTAGCAATGACTGATGAAAATGAAGTTACTTTAAAAACATTCTATAAAGAAAAAGATCATATTAGATTACAACCAGAAAATGATTATATGGAACCATTTATTTTTCCTAATGTTACTATTTTAGGAAAAGCTATTGGTTTATTTCGTAAATTTTAACTTGGAGGAAATTAATGAATACTTTAACCAAAGAACAATTAACAACTATTATTGATTGGTTTTATAATACCGGTAAAACTTTAAAATGTAATATTTATCTTGCTAAAGAAGATTTAATACTTATTACCGAAGAAATATATCAAAACTTAAAATTAAGAATAAATGATAGTGAATATCTTTTAATAATAGATCATTATTTAAAACTTTTAATGGCTGATATAATAGATGATAATTTAGTTAATACATCTTGGGCAATAAATCATTTATGGTATCTAACCGTTGGTCTTCAAGAAAAAATTGATGTCAAAAAATATAATGATTGTATTCCATCAATCCAAAATAATCTATTAAAAACTTTTGATATTCCTGAATCATTAAAAAATAAATTAAGTCGAAAAATAATTATTAATTATTTAACAAAATAAAACGAACACTAATTGTCCGTTTTTATTTTACGTTCTAAAACTAATTCTTTATTATCTAAACTATTGCCTAAAATTTGCAAGATATTATTATCTAATAATTTAATAGTTTCATCATTTAATATAGAAGAATTTCTTAAACGTTCCATATTTTCTTTAGTACCAATTGCATTATTATTTAATAAAGTTTGAAATAAAGAAAA
>CANQZH010000082.1 GCA_947628245.1 uncultured Bacilli bacterium
GTTGGTGGTCTTCCTTATGGTTGGTCTCCTCTTCAAGCCTCAGCTGCTTATGCTACTTTTGGTCGAGGAGGATATTATATTGAACCATATTCGTTTACGGAAGTTAAGAATTTACAAACGGAAGAAGTAATTAATTGGAAATATGAAAAGAAACGGGTAATGTCTGAAGAAACGGCTTATTTAATTAATGATATTTTGGTTTATGCAACTAGTACTGGAGTTGGTGGAAATATTAATTATGGTTTAAGAAATCGAATTGGTTCTAAAACCGGTACTTCTAATATTGATGAACAAACGGCGGCTAATAAAGGCGTGCCATCTGATGCTACTCCAGATCAATGGATAAATTCTTATAATCCTGATTATTCAATTTCAACTTGGTTAGGTTATGATCAAAAAGATATGGATAGTAATCATTACTTTACAATGGGTACTAGTAGTGTACCAAGAAATCAATTAGGAGCTTATCTATCAAATAATATTTTTGTAGCTGGTGATGGTTTTCCTAAACCGGGTGGTCTAACAACCGTTACTATTGAAGCTCAAACTTTACCACCTAAACTTGCTAGTGCTAATACTCCAGCTAATATGAAAGTATCAGCAACATTCAAGTCTGGTACTGAACCAAGTGAAACATCAACAAGATTTAATACTTTAAATGACCCATCAAACATTAGAACAAGTGTAAATGGTGAAGAAGTAACTATTAGTTGGAATGGAATATCAGCACCTAGTGAAGATGCTTCTAAAGCATTTAATGATTATTTTAAGAGTTTTGCTAAAAATTATCCAAATAGTTTTAAAAATTTCTATAATCGTTATATGAATATTTATACTTCTTATAATAATACAAATTTAGGAACAGTTGGCTATCAAGTATTCGTTAAAGATGCAAGTGGTTCTTTAAAAGATTTAGGATGGACTGATAAAACTAGTTATACTTATACGCCAACTAAGAGTGGTTCTTATGAATTTATAGTTAAAAGTTCTTATAGTATTTATAAAGGAAATCAAAGTAAAGGTATCAAAGCAAATGCTAAAGTTGAAGTAGAAAGTGATGAACCTACTGTAACTGATGGATTATCTGCTACGGCAAATACTATTTGTATAGAAAAAGGTTCTACACTTAATCCTAAAGAAGCTGTAACGGTTATGTATAATGGTAAAAATGTTACTAAAGATGCAACAATTGTTTATTCAAAAATTGATACTTCTAGAGAACAAAGTGTATCAGTAACTTATTCTATTACTTATAATGATGAACAAACAACTGCTAAAGGTACAATAAACATTAGAAATTCTTGTTCAACTAGTTCAAATACTTTAGATTAAAACTGCAAATGCAGTTTTTTTATTTCATTAAACGACGGATATTATTAATTGCTGATTTTTCAATTCGTGAGACTTGAGCTTGACTTATATGATAAAGATTAGCTAATTCAACTTGAGTTTTACCAACAATATATCTTGATACTAAAATTTCTTGTTCTCTTTTTTTTAATTTAATTAAAGCTTTTTTTAAAGATAAATATAAATCTTTATCTTCACTATTATTTTTTTTATCAGCAATTTGATCTAAGACATAAATAGTATCTCCTCCATCATTATACATTGGTTCAAAAATACTTACTGGTTCTTTTAAGGAATCCATTGCTTGACTTATTTGATATTCGCTTAAATTAAGAGCTTCACTAATTTTTTTATTAGATGGTTCATAACCATATTTTTGATTATATTGTTCTTTATATTTTAAAATTAAATAAGATAAGTCTCTAATTGTTCTACTTACTTTTAGGGAAGTTTGATTATCTCTTAAAAAACGTTTTACTTCACCATTTATTAAAGGAATAGCATATGTACTTAATTTTAAATTATAAGATAAATCAAAATTATCAATAGCTTTGATTAAACCAATAACACCTACTTGAAATAAATCATCTAAATTAACATTTTGATAATTATATCTTTTTAAGACACTTAAGACTAATTTTAAATTACCTTCGATTAGTAATTGTTTGGCTTGTTCATCTTTAGTTTCTTGATATTTTTTAAATAGTTCTAATTGTTCATCTGAGCTTAAAACTTTTAGATTATTAGTATCTACACCGGTTATCTCTACTTTATATCTTGCCATAAATAAAAAATCCTTTCACTTTATTGTTGTGAAAAGATTTAATTTTTTATACATTTTTTAAAGCTGTAATTGCTTCTTGTAAATTACTAACTCCAATTACTTTAATAGCTAAATGGTTTTCTTCTTTAACTTTTAAAGCTTCTTCTAAATTACCTTGAGGAACAAGAAAAACATCACATTTTTGGTGTTCACCACCTAATAATTTATACTCTACTCCCCCAATTTCACCAACATTACCTTCATTATCAATTGTTCCTGTTCCAATAATTTTTAAACCTTTAGTGATATCTTCTTCAACTAGACCATTATAAATGGCAAGGCTCATCATTAAGCCACCGGAAGGACCTGATTCATTACTAGTAGTTTTAATTTCAATATTAGGGGTTTGTTCATATTCATAAGTATTAGTAATTGATATTCCTATTTTAGGGCCATCAGATGTTTCATAAACTTTCGCGTGGCAATCAATTTCTTGATTATTTCTTTTAACTTTTAGATTAACTGTATCTCCTGCTTTATAAGTTTTAATAATCTTTCTTAATTCTTCTAAATTATTAATTTCTTTACCATCAGCACTTATTAAAATATCAAATAATTTAATATCAGTATCAGCTTCATCAGTTATATAAGTTACATTAGCCTCTTCTTTAGTAATTTTAATTTCTTTATTTGCTAAATGATAAGCACTGATAATAGCATTATCAATTGATTGTTGCATTGCAATTTTATCGCTTTTTAAGGTTTCTTCCCAAGTTTCATTTTCATTTACAACTTCTTCATTAGGAACAATATCCCAATTAGGAATAATATAAGATGCAAGAAGAAAAGGAATACTACCTTTTACTACTGAAACATAAGCCATCCCTAATTCACCTTGAGATTCATAACCATTATCAATTTCAATTCGATTATTTAAATTAACCATTCCTCCTGGTCGATATATTTTATATGGTAATTCTATATAAAAAATAGCTAGAATACAAACCATTAAAAGTAAAAATTTATAATTTTCTTTAATAAATGTTTTAATTTCTTCATATATTTTATTAATCATAACATTCCTCCTACATCATTATATCAAAAAAAGGAAATACCTATGCAAAAAAATAACTTTTATTTAATAATTATTAGTTTATTTACTATTTTATTATTTGTTTTACAAGATAAAGTTCAAGCAAGTATTTTAGCTTCTTGCAATTTATTTATTACGAAAGTTTTCCCTTCTCTTTTTCCAATGTTTATTTTAACTGATTTATTAATTTATTTAGAAATGCCGGAGTTATTAGCTAAAATGTTTGGAAAATTATTTAGAAAAGTTTTTCATACAAGTCCTTATGGTGCGTTTATGTTTTTTACTTCTCTTTTTTCAGGAACACCGGCAAATGCTTATATTGTAAAAAATTTAGTTGAAGAAAATAAACTAACAGTAGATGAAGCAAATTATGTTTTTAGTTTTTCTTTTTTTACTAATCCTTTATTTTATCTAACAATGTTAAAAACGATTTTTAAAGATTATCAAATAATTATAAAATTATTTTTAATACCTTATATTTCTAATTTAATAGTTGGTTTTATTTTAAGACCTAAACAAATAAATAATACCCGAATAATTAAAAATAATAAATCTAAAACTTTAATTGAAACATTATTAGAAAGTATTAAAAAAAGTATGAATACAATGTTAATTATTTTAGGAACAATTACGTTATTCTTTATTATAAATGCAATTATAAATCCTTTAAATAATCCGTTAATTAGTGGACTATTGGAAGTAAGTCAAGGTCTTAAAAGTTTAGGCTTAGCCAATTTAAATTTAAATGTTAAACAACTTTATACTTTATTATTTGTTTGTTTTGGCGGATTATCAATTATTTTGCAAATAAAAAGTATCTTAACAGATACTAATATTTCATTAAAAACTTTTAATAAAGCAAGATTAATTCAAACTTTAATAGCTATTTGTTTATTATTTAGCAATCCATAGACAATATCTTATTGAAATTAATTGGATGTTAATATTACTATAAATTCCTTGTAACTACCTACTATTTTCCTGGTAATTTCCGGGTATTTTCCTTCGATTATTTTTTTATTTCATTCTCTTTTATTTTTTTAATATTCTTCTATTTTGAACATTTTGAAAATCTTCTTTCATAATAGTTAATCTTTTTAATTTTTTCCTTAATAATTCTTTTTGTTTTATAGCTTCTAGTTGTTTTATTACTAATTTTTCATTTCTTAAAATTCTTAGAAGTAAATCAATATCTTCAAAACTATAGCCATTTGTCAATAATAAGGTTATTATTTCACATTCTTTAATATTTTCATCAGAATAATAGTGATTTCCCGTTTTATCAATTTCACTAGGTTGTAATAGTCCATATAGATCATAAAATTTTAAAGTACTTACGGGAATATCTACAATCTTGGCAAATTCATCAATCTCATACATTTTAAGCTGCTTCCTTTCTTTCGGGTGAAAAATATTTTTTCAATTTAATCTATTTTAGTTAATGATGCTTCAAAAGATTGCCAATTAGAAGCAATTATACTAATTTCATTATTTTCGTGATTTTGATAAACAATTTCATTAATATTTTTTTCATAAGCTATTTTATTGCCAAAAGGATCTAAAGCTATAATAACAATATCATCTTGCTTATTAAAATTAACAATATATTCTTCATCTTCTTCATTAAAAGATAATAATCCGCCAAATACTTTTTGGGTTCCATCAGGTAAGTAAAAAATATTGTTTTCTGGAGTTCCATAATTATTTTTTAGAACACACTCTTTAAAGTCATCAGGAAAAATATAGTCTAATTTCTTTTCTACTTTCGCAATATTTTCTTTGGTAGTAGCTTTAACAAACTTCCATTCCATAAAAATCCTTCTTTCTAATTAAATTTTAACAAATTTTTTAGAAAAAGTCTTTAAATATTAAAGAAATTAGCTATTCCTTTAACTCCATCATAATAGTAATCCATTATTTCAATACCTAATTTAATTTTACTTTCATTAATTGTATTGTTTTTTAGGTATTCATTAATTATTTCTTCAATTAATTTATCATAATAGAAAGTTATTGAACCATATTTTGAATTAATTAAAAGATTAACTAATTCATTAATTTTACTATTTATATCTTCTTCTAGATTGGCTAATAAATATTCGTTTATATTTACTTTTTCACCATCCACCAACATATCATTACCTAAAATTGTTGCTAACTTTTTTTGAAATGGTAATTTTTCTTTTTCAATATCTTCAATTAAATAATTTTTATATTGTAAAGTTTTTTCAACTGTATATTT
>CANQZH010000083.1 GCA_947628245.1 uncultured Bacilli bacterium
TTGAAGAAATATTAAAATTAAGTGATAATCGAATTTTTATGAAATTTGATGAAAAGTATATAGAAGTAATTTATTTTTGCTTATTAATGAAGAATAATTATTTTGATGTATATACCGAATATCCTAATAAAAATGGTTATATCGATGTTTATTTAAAAAGTAAAAATGAGTTAATGAAGAAAAATATAATGATTGAACTAAAATATATTAAGAAAAAAGATTATAATGATGAGTTATTAAAAGAAAAGATTGAAGAGGGAAAAGCACAATTGATTAAATATAGTGAAGATGAAAGAATAGATAATGCTTTAAAGTATCTAGTAGTTTATATTGGTAATGATTTAAAAGTATTAGATTTAGTGTAAAGAGAAGTGTAAAAAACTCCTTTTTTTCTTGACAGTTTAGGGGGGGGGTATGTTAGAATTTAATTATCATAGAGGAGGAATTATTTATATGGAAAAACAAAAGAACAATAACAAAACTTATTTATTGATAACTTTAGGAGTACTAGGAGCCATAATGTTAACATTAGGCTTAACATATGCATATTGGAGATTAACAAGAGAACAAACAAATGAAAATGTAGTAACAACAGCTTGTTTAGATGTAGAAATAGAATCCCAACAAGATGATATCAATTTACAAAAAGCTTTTCCTGTAGAAGACAGTGAAGGAGAAAAGCTCCAGCCATTTAAATTTACAATACATAATAAATGTCAAGATTATGCAAATTTTCAAATTAATTTGGAGTCAATGGAAATGAACGGAGATATAGAAGTACCAGAAGATGAAAGATTAAATCCTAAATATTTAAAATTTAAATTAAATGAAGTAGAACAAAATGGAATAACAAGATTATTAACCGGAAGTAAAGAAGATGATACAGCCAAAGTAACTCCAACAATCACAAATGCCTATGATGCACATAAATTAATGAGTGGCTATATTGAACCAAATGGAAGTAAAAACTTTGAATTTAGATTATGGATGGATGGAGAAACAATGGCTGAAGAGACAGATTCAATGAATAAAACATTAGTAAGTAAAATAAGTGTAACCTCAACATATTTAGATGTTGATAAATTACCCCCAACAGTAGAATTAGCTTTATCAGTATGTGAAAAAGATATAACAGTAAATATAATAGGAACACCTACTGGTAATAAGAGTATTAAAAAATACGAATATAAAATAGATAATAATGGATGGCAAGATGGAAGTGAAGTAAATGAAATTTTAAATCAAAGTACTGGAAGTCATACAATCAAAGCAAGAGTAACGGATAATTTAGGAATAGTAAGTGAAGAAGTAGAACAACAAATTGAAATAATTAATAAAGAACCAGAAATGGTAGAAATAGCCGGAATGCAACTACCAATAGCAATTTGTAAAAATGGCTTATACAAAGTAGAACATAATGATTTAGAAGAACTAGGGCAAGAATGGAATAAAACAGAATATCGATATGCAGGAGTAAATTATACAAGTAGAGAAGCTCCATATGTTCATAATTATGTGGAATTTAATAATGAAAAATGGCAAATAATAGGTTTAGTAAATGTAAAGACAGAAAGTGGAGTAGAACAAAGAGTAAAGATAATAAGAACAGATGAAGGACAAACAGATTTTGGAAACTATGCTTGGGATTATAATGTTAAGAATAATTGGGTAGAAGCAACTTTAAAAAATATGCTAAATGGAATATATTATGAAAGTGGAAGTGGAGATTGTTATATTGCTGAACATACTGGATGGACTTCTGAACCTAGTAAATGCGATTTTAGTGGAAATGGTTATGAAGCAAAAGGATTAGATGAAGAAGCAAGACAAATGATAGATAGTGAAGTTATATGGAATATAGGCGGAAGCAATCAAGTGAGTACAACAATGGTAGAAAAACTTTATGAAGACGAAAGAGGAACAATAACATATGAAGGCAATCCAGCAGAATGGACAAAAGATAATGACGAGGCATATCATAACGGAATAGGTTTAATTTATTTAAGTGATTATGGATATGCCACAAGTGGGGGATTAATAGGAAGAAAAGAATGTCTTACAAAAGAATTGGAAGAGTGGGGTAGATATTATAGTAAAAAAGAATGTTCTTTAAATGATTGGCTACTATCCAGTTCATCTGAAATAATTGGAACTCTAACAACATTTCAAAAAGTAAATAATTCATATACAGTAGGAGGATTTGGAGACATATATTCACCAAACAGTGGTGGTATTAGTAATACGATTGACGTATATCCGGTTGCATATTTGATTAAAGATATTAAAATTACTGGAGGAACAGGTGAATTTAATTCTCCTTATCAATTATCTGTTAATTAAAAAAAGCCTTATAAAAAAAATACAGGCTTATTAGTAGGAATTATTGTTTCTACTTTTTTTATTGGTGTATCTATTACTTTATTTTTTTCTTCATTAGTTTGTTTTGGCTTTTCCATAAAAACTTTTGCAACTTTAAAAGCATCTTTAGCATTTTTAATCATTGGTTTAGCTTTAACGTATAAAGGAATTACTTGATTAGCAAAATTTAAAGTTCTATTTATTCTACCAATCATTGTAGTTAAAGTTAAGCTTCTTGGATACATAAGATCACTTCCTATAATATTTTATGTTAAATCTAGAAAAATAGCTAATTCAAATGTATTGTAAATTTAAAAGTTCTTTGTTAAGATTATATAAAGGAATGAGATAATGATAAGTATTATAGTATTAATTTTAGGTTTTATTTTAGGTCTTAGTTTTGATTATATTGGTAGTAAATTACCAATAAAAGAAAAAAAAGTTTTTAGATTTAATATTTTATCAATTATAATTGGTTTATTAAATAGTATTTTATCATTATTTTTTTATAGTATGTATGGTTTTGGTTATGAATTTATTATTAGTATAGTCTTAACTTCTTTATTAATTTTAATTTTTATAAGTGATATTAAATATTTAATTATTTTAGATTCACCTTTAATTATTAGTTTTTTAATTATTTTTCTTAGTAAATTAATCTTTTTTGATTTAAAAACAGCTTTATTAAGTATTATAGATGGTTTAATTTTATTTTTATTTATGTTATTTGTAGGTTTTATAGGAAAAAAAATATTTAAGAAAGAAAGTTTAGGTGGCGGAGATATAAAACTATCATTTATAATCGGATATGTTCTTGGTATTCCTCTAGGTTTTACCTCTTTAGCTTTATCAACTTTTCTTGCCTTACCTTATGCTGTATTTAGTATCTTATCTAATTTAAGAAGAGAAGTTGCTTTTGGTCCCTTTTTAATTTCAGCTTTATGGGTAGTCTTTATTTTTAGTGATAAATTTTATGTTTTAATTAATTTTTTGTTTTGATATAATTATAGGGAAAGGAAGTTGATGTTTTTGAGTTTGTGGGCTGTTTGGTTAGTTGTAGTAATTTTACTTTCTATAATTGAAGTAATGACTGTTAATTTAGTTACTATTTGGTTTATTATAAGTGGAATTATTACAATGTTTGTATCTTTTATTCTAAATGATTTAGTTAGTCAATTTGCCATTTTTGTTTTAGGAGGAATTTTATTAATGATTTTAACTAAACCAATTATGGATGAAATTAAAAAAACTAAAGAAGAAAAAATTAATTTAGAAAGAGTTATTGGAATGAAAGGAATTTGTACTTCTGAAATTAAAAAAGATCAAATTGGGGAAGTAAAAGTTGATGGTAAACTTTGGAGTGCGATTTCAACTAAAAGAATTACAGTTAATTCCGAAGTTTTAGTTGAAGAAATTGATGGAGTTAAATTAGTTGTTTCTAAAATTAAAAAAGAAAGAAAGGTAAGTGTTAAAAAATGAGTGTTTTAATTGTTTTATTAGTATTAGTTTGTATTATAATTATTCCTTGTATTAAGATTGTTCCTCAATCTAAAGCGTATGTTGTAGAAAGGTTAGGTTCTTATTATAAAACTTGGAAAAATGGTTTACAGTTTAAAATGCCTTTTATTGACCGTATTAGTAATATTGTTACTTTAAAAGAAATTGTTAAAGATTTTGATCCTCAACCAGTAATTACTAAAGATAATGTTACAATGCAAATTGATACAGTTGTTTATTTTCAAATAACTGATCCTAAATTATATACTTATGGTGTTGAATATCCTATAAGTGCTATTGAAAATTTAACCGCAACTACTCTAAGAAATATAATTGGGGAATTAGAACTTGATGAAACTTTAACTAGTAGGGATGTTATTAATACCAAAATGCGTAGTATTCTAGATGAAGCAACAGATCCTTGGGGAATTAAAGTTACAAGAGTTGAAGTTAAAAATATTTTACCGCCTAAGGATATTCAAGAAGCTATGGAAAAACAAATGCGTGCTGAAAGAGAAAGAAGAGAAAAAATATTACAAGCTGAAGGTGAAAAGAAAAGTAGTATTTTAATTGCGGAAGGTGAAAAAGAAAGTGCTATCTTAAGAGCAGAAGCTGATAAAGAAGCAAGAATTAAAAGAGCTGAAGGAGAAGCAGAAGCTTTACTAAAAATTAAACAAGCTGAAGCTGATGGCATAAAAATGCTTAAAGACGCTAAAGCAGATGAAGCAGTTTTAAAAATTAAAAGTTATGAAACTTTAAGTAAATTATCACAAGGAGAAGCAACTAAGATAATTATTCCAGCTGAATTAAGTAGTATAGCATCTTTTGGAACAGTTTTATCTGAAACAATGAAAAAGGGTAAATGAAAGTAATTCATAATTTAGAATCTATTTATGATGAAGAATCAAAAGTTTTAATTTTAGGTTCAATTCCAAGTGTTAAATCAAGAGAAGAACAATTTTATTATATGCATCCATCTAATCGTTTTTGGCAAGTTTTAGAAATAGTTTTTAATGAAAAAATAATTGATAAAATAAATTTTTTAAAGAAACATCATATAGCATTATGGGATGTAATTAAAGAATGTGATATTAAAGCATCAAGTGATAGTAGTATTAAAAATGTTAAAGTAAATGATATAAATAAAATATTAAAAGTAGCTAAAATAGATAAAATAATAACTACAGGTAGTAAAGCAAATCAGTTATATCAAAAATATCTATATCCTAAAACAAAAATTAAAAATATAGCTTTGCCATCAACATCAAGTGCTAATGCTAAAATGAGTTTAGATGATTTAGTTAAATCTTATCAAATAATTAAGTAATGTCAAGAAGATGTAAAAGTCTTCTTTTTTAACTTGACAAATTGGGGGGGGTATGTTATTATTTAATTATCATAGAGGAGGAAATTATATTTATGGAAGAGAGAAAAAATAATAAGAAAACATATGCTTTTATAGGTTTAGGAGTACTAGGAGCAATAGTACTTACTTTAGGAATAACATATGCTTATTGGAGACTAACAAGAGAACAAACAAATGAAAATGTAGTAACAACAGCTTGTTTAGATGTAGATATTGAATC
>CANQZH010000084.1 GCA_947628245.1 uncultured Bacilli bacterium
AGATATAATTATGATAGGAGTGATTACAATGTTAAAAAAATGGTTAAAAATTAGTGTTTTATTATTAGCAATCTTAACTTTTAATGGAACAAACAATCAAGAAAGAAAATATTGTTCCTCCGTAATTAGTTATGCTAATGCTAATTATACTAAGCAATTTGTTTATTTATCAGATTTAAATGAAGAAAAAGATTTGTCTTATGTTAAAGATGGTTATTATTTGAAAAAAGATAAAAATTATAATAGTGGGCTTATAACGGTTAATATTGATGGTAAACCAAAACCATTTATTAAAGGTCTTTCAGCGTGGGCTACTTCTAATTTAGTGTATGATTTAAGTTCTTATGATTATGATTATTTTACCGCGTATCTTGGGGTAGATGCTAAAGAAGTTAGTACTTACTATAATAGTGGAGTATCATTTACGATTTCAACTTCCGAAGATGGAGTTACGTGGAAAGATGAAGTAAAAACAGGAACTATTAAAGGTTTTGATGATGCGGTTTTAGTTAAAGTAAATATTAAAAATCAAAAATATTTAAAATTATATGCTTATGAAAATGGTAATTCTTGGTATAGTCATTGGTATGATGATGCTGTATATGCTAATGCTAAATTAATTAAAGAAGGTTATGAAGAAGAAATTAAAACTTTTTCATTTATTAAAACTTTAGATGAATATGATGAGTTAATTAAAAATGATTTTAGTAATATTTTAGTATTACAAAGAACTTTAGTTTCTAAAGTTGGTTATGATATTTTAGTGTCTTTAGCTAATTATAGTGAAGAATATCAAAATACAATTAAATGGTTAATGGAAGATGAAAAACTTTTAGAATTATATCTTTTAGGAGGAGAACCTGATGGTAATTATATTTCATCATTTAAAATTTTAAAAGAATTAGCTGAGAAATATGCTGATGATTTAGATAATGAATTATATCAAAAAATGATTGTTAGTTTAGCGCTTACTCATTCAGCTAATGTTGGTTTATGGGTTACGGGGGCTCCTGAAGATCCACTAGATCCTAATGGTTCAAGTGCTATTAAAAGATATGAAATTTTTAAAGAATTATATGAAGATGGTTTATTAGAAAATAAAATATTTGAAAATTTAAGTGTTGAAGAAATGCGTTTTGTAATGAATAATATTATTGATGATGAAGAAATTAAATGGTTAAATAGTTATACTAAAGAAACTAATAAATATAATCCTTATAATTTTATTACTTATCGTTTTGGTTATGATTATAATAATGCTAAATATTATGATTATACTAATTATAAATTATGGGATGCTAAATATCATTTAAGTAAATTTAATATAACTTATGAACCTAATTATCCTAAGTTATGGTCTGTTTTTGAAGAAGGGGCTGTATGTGGAGGAATATCTAAGACTGGCTCTAATATTAAAGGAGTATATGGTATTCCATCAACGGTTATATCTCAACCAGGTCACGCGGCATATATTTATATAAATTTAGATCAAAATGGTAATAAAGTTTGGGAATTATATAATGATGTTTCAGGATGGGCTATGTCTGGTAAAACAGAAAAGTTAAGTGTTAGAATGCCTAATGGTTGGGGTAGTGGTGATTATGCTGGTAATTATCCGGCTAGTTATATTCTTTTAGCGCAGGCAGCTTTAAATGATTATGAAAAATATGCTTTATCAGAAAAGAAATTAATGTTAGTAGATATTTATGATAATAAAGAAGAAATTTATAATGAAGCTTTAGAAATTTTAAATATTAATTTTGATGCTTGGTTAGGGTTAGTTAATTTATATGAAAGTAGAAATGCTTTAGAAGATGAATATATTGTTTTAGCTAAAAGAATTGCCGATAATTTAACTTATTATCCTTTACCTATGTATGATTTATTAAGAAAAATTGAAAGTCATATTTCTAGTTATGAAAATACTAGTAGAATTTTAGGAATAATTAATGATGCTTTAAATAAAGCAACTTTAGCAACAAATGAGAATGTTTTACAACCAGGACCTACTAAAACAGTAGCTAATTATTTATTAAATAATAATGAAACTAAGTTAGCAAGTTTTTCATTTGATGGTGAAAATGCTAATGAAATTGTTTTAGCAAGTCGTTATGAAGATAGTGAAGTTGTTTGGGAATATAATTTAACTAGTGGAGTAAGTGAAAATGATTGGATAAGAACTAGTGGTAGAACTCATTTATTAACTAATGATGAATTAAATTTAATTCATTCGGATACGGATATTAAGGTAAGAATTGTTGGAGCGTTAGATAATGTTTATAATATTGATATTAAAAAAGCAATGATGAGTAATAATGTTTATATTAATGATTTAGAAAATAAAATATATAATGTTAATGATACAATGGAATGGCAAGAAAATGATGGTAAATGGATTAGTTTTAAAGATGAAGAACCTAATTTAGATGGTGATAAAACGATTAATGTAAGAGTTAAGAAAAATAAAGATATGATTGCTAGTGATATTTTAACTTTTACTTTTACGGATAATAATATAGATGAAACTAAAAAATATATTACAAATAGTCGTTTAGTTATAGATGGGGTTTCATCAGAAGAACTTACTAGAGAAAATAATTCCGTAAATAATGCTATAGATGGAAATATTAATACAATGTGGCATACTAATTGGGATGGATCAGATAATGAAAAATATGTAATTATTAAACTTGATAAAAGAGCGTTTATTACCAAATTAGATTATGTTCCAAGATATGATGGATTAAATGGAGTAGTTTCTAAAATGAAGATTGAAACTAGTATGGATAAGGAAAATTGGCAAATGGTTAAAGAAGTAGATATGGCTTTAAATAATGAAACTAAAACAATTGATTTAGATGAAGGATTTGAAGCTTTATATCTTAAAATTACCGGATTAGAAACTTATGGTAATTATATGTCAGCATCATTGTTTAATCTTTATGAAGATATTACTAAAATAACTGAACCAACTGCTGAAATTGAGTATAGTCATTCTTATTTAACTAATCAAAATGTAGTGGCTAAACTTGTTAATCCTAGTAAAAAAATTGTAATTAATAATAATGATAGTGATACTTATACTTTTGAAGAAAATGGGGAATTTACGTTTAATTATACTGATGAGTATGGAAATGTTGGAGCAACAACGGCTAAAGTAGATTGGATAGATAAAGAAATAGATGCTAATGTTGTTTATGAAAATGTCGAAAATAGTGAAATTGTTAAAGCAACAGTTACAAGTGATGAAGAAATAAATGTTTTAAATAATGATGGTAAGAATACATATTATTTTACTTCTAATGGAGAATTTACTTTTGAAATTGCTGATAAAGTAGGAAATACTAAAAGTGAAATTGCTAAAGTAGATTGGTTAGATGAGGAAGAAGAACTAGGGGAAAATAAAACTAGAATATTAGAGACAGTTGAAAATAATGAAACTACTGAAGAAAACTTAGATGATAATTTAATGGTAGAAGATAATGAAGAATTAAATAATGATGTTTCTAATAGTAATACTATAAATGATAATGAATCTAATAATAATGAAACTAATAATAATTCTGATAATGTTACAAATAATCCTGAAATAAAAACTGATTATGTTGAAACTCCTAATGAAGATAACAATGAAGAGATTAATAAAATTGATCTTAATGAAGAGTTAACAATAAGTGAAGATGAAGATTATCAAACTGATGATAAAGAAGATGAAAAAGTTGAAGAAGAAATAAAGAAAGAAAATAACTCAAGTAAAGATGAAAATTCTTCTATACCAATTATCCCAATTGTTATTGTTAGTAGTGTTGTAGTTATGTTAGGAATAATAATGTTTCTTTACTGTAAAGGAAGATAAAAATTATTGATAAGTAAAAAATTATTTGCTATATTTTTATTATAGGAGAGAGGAGAAAAGAAAAAATGGAAAAGAAAAATATGGTATTGTTAACTGTTATTGCTGTTGCTACATTGTTAGTAGCAGTTATTGGAGCAACATTTGCTTTCTTTACGGCAACTGTACAAGATGATCGTGATGATAGTGGAGATACAGGAGCTACTAGTTTAACAGCTGGATCTGTTGCTAGTACGACTGTAGTAGGAAGTGTATCAGGAGCTGCTGGACAATTTACCGCAACTGATGTTTATCCTGGACATATGGAGGTTGCAGCTTTAAGTGTAAAAGCTGATAATAAAGAAGGTGACAAAAATTCTGTAACGGATATTGCTATTAAGTATAACGTTACTAAAAATGATTTTGCTGATAACGAAATTAAGGTATCTGTTTATAAAAAAGAAGGAGAGGCTATAACGGGAATATCTAAAGCTGAAGATAGTACGGGAAATAACAATTACTTCCAATGTACTCACCAAAGTAAAGATGCCGAACAAGAAACTGATTTTAGTGGAGTTGAAGAAGTTCCAGCAGGTACTAAAATATTCTATGAAGAATGTGCTAATAAAGATGGCTTAACTAAAGGCGGAGCTACTCTTGTTGGAACAGCTCAACTTGTAAAACAAACACCTGATGAATATTTATTTGAAACTTCTATCAGTGCTGATGCTCACAGCGAAACAACAGTTAACTATTATTTTGTACTAGAATTTGTTAATACAACACAAGCAACTAGTATTGAAGCTCAAAATGGCTCAATGAATGATGTCATTCAAGGCGACATAACAGTTGTACCAGCTTAGTAAATCAAGAAAAAGCCATTAAGGCTTTTTTTTATAAAAAAATTTAATATTTAAACTTTAATTCGACAAATTTCTTACAAAAGATAGTTTATAATAGCAAACAATTTTACAAAGAAAGAAGGAGAATTTATGCAAAAATTTTACAATGCAAAAAATGATAAAGTATTTAAAGCAATCTTTTGTGATCCAAGTGATACGGAGTTATTAGAAATTTTAATGAGTTTAATTTTAAATAAAGAAGTTAAAAATATTAGGTTTGCTAATCCTGAACTTTTAAAGAAAAATGTCATTGAAAGATCAAAAACTTGTGATTTTGTAGCTTTAGTTGATAAAGCCAAAGTGCACATTGAATTAAACAGTTCTAGTCCTATTTGGTTACATTTTCGTAATTTAAACTTTTTTAGTACAAGTTTTAATAAAGAAACAGAAGTAGGCCAACAATATGACTTATCAACAAAATATTATCATATTGATATAAGTTATAACTTAAAAAATAGTAATAAATTAAAAGAACTATTAGAATATTATTTACAAACTGATGATCAAATAAAATATGTAGATAATGTTAAAATTCTTGAATTCAATATGGATAAAATCAAAAAGACGTGGTATGATGAGACTGATGAAAGAAAGAAGAAGTTATTCTATTACTTAACAAAATTTGATATTAATCAAGAAGAGTTAGAAGAGAAAGAGGATGATGCTTTTGTGAAAAAATTAAAAAGTAAAATCAA
>CANQZH010000085.1 GCA_947628245.1 uncultured Bacilli bacterium
TTCATTAAAAATTAGGTACAATGGTGTTATACCATTTTTTGATGCTCAAAAAATGCCATAACTTGCTAAACATTATACCATGAGTTCTTTCTTTTTTTATGTTTTCCGATAAATTTAAACTCCGTCACTAATTTTCCTTAATTTACTTTTTTAAAGATATTTAGTATAATGTTTTTACGAAAGTGGTGAAGCAAATGAACTTTGATTCTTTTTTTCAAAAGTATAATATTAAAATTAAAAATAAAAATTTAATGATTCAAGCTTTTACTCATAGTTCTTATTCAAATGAACATCATACTAAAAATTATGAACGTTTAGAGTTTTTAGGTGATGCGGTTTTACAATTAATAACTAGTGAATATTTTTATTTAAATACTAATTTAAAAGAAGGGGCAATGAGTAAAGAAAGGGCTTGTTTTGTTTGTGAAAAAGCTTTAGCAACTTATGCTAAGAAAATAGGTTTAGATAAATATATTTTAGTTGGTAAAGGACAAATGAAAGATGTTAATGATACAATTATTGCTGATGTTTTTGAAAGTGTTTTAGGAGCTGTTTATTTAGACTGTGGTTTTGATGTTGCTAAGAAATATGCTGATGAAATAATTTTACCATTTATTAAATGTGATACTCATTTTTTAAGAGATTATAAATCTTTACTTCAAGAATTAGTTCAAACTGATCGAGAAAGTTTAACTTATGAATTAGTTAGTGAAACAGGACCATCTCACGATAAAGAATTTGTTATGAATGTCGTTATTGATGGAATAGTCTATGGCAGGGGTGTTGGCAAAAGCAAAAAAGAAGCTGAACAACAAGCAGCAAAGAATGCTTATCAAAAAAGGGCGAAGTAGGTGAATTATGAAATTAAAAAGCATTAGAATTAATGGCTTTAAATCCTTTGCTGATAAAATTGATTTAGAATTTAAAAGTAATATTACGGCTATTGTAGGTCCTAATGGATCGGGAAAAAGTAATATTGTTGATGCAGTAAAATGGGTTTTAGGCGAACAATCAGTTAAAAGTTTAAGAGGCTCTAAAGAAATGGTTGATGTTATATTTTCCGGTAGTGAAGAGCGAAATCCTTTAAAAAGAGCCGAAGTAGCTTTAGAATTTGATAATTCTAGTCATTTTTTAAATACTGATTTAGAAACTGTTGAAATTAAAAGAATTTTATATAAAACTGGTGAAAGTGAATATTATATTAATAATGCCAAAGTTAGATTAAAAGATATAACTAATCTTTTTTTAGATAGTGGAATTGGTAATGATTCACTAAATATTATTAGTCAAGGTAGTATTGAACAAATTGTTATTTCTAAACCTGAAGAAAGAAGAGTAATATTAGAAAGTGCTAGTAAAGTTTTAAAGTATAAAACAAGAAAAGTTGAAAGTTTAAAAAAATTAGAAAAAGCTAGTGATAATTTAGAAAAAGTTGATTTAGTTATTCAAGAATTAGAAGTTAATTTAGACCCTTTAAAAAAACAAAGTGAAGAAGCAAAGATTTATTTATCTATTTTAAATGAATATGAAGAAATTGATCGAGCTTTAACTACTTATGATATTAAAAAATATAATGAAGAATTAGAAGAATTAGAACAAAAAGTGAAAGATTTAGAAGAACAAAAATTAAATATTGAATCCTCTAATACTTTAGATAATAGTAAATTAGAAAATTATAAAGCTAGAAGTTTAGAGTTAGATGAACAAATAGAACAACTTAATGAAGAATATACTAAATTAACTGAACAATTAGCTCTTTTAGCGAGCGATAAAGCATTAATTTTAGAAAGAAAAAAATATGCTGTTGATGAAGAAAAAGTTGATGAACAATATTTATTAGATAAAGAAAAAGAAGAGGCTTTAGAAAAAGAAAAAGAATTAGTATCTTTTAATTTAAAAACTAAAGAAGAAAATTTAAAAGAAATAAATAGTGAATTAAGTAAAATTGATGAAGAAAATTTAATTTTAAATAATAAAAAAAGAAATAATGATTTAGTATATCAAAATAAAATAAGAGAAGAAGTTTTATTAGAAAATAAAATTGAGATTTTAAAAAATAATATTGCTTTAGATGTTAATATGCCAGTTGCGGTAAAAAATATTTTACATAATCCTCGTTTAAAAGGAATTATTGGAACTATTGGAAAATTAATTGAAGTTAAAGCTGATTATAGCCTAGCTATTAATGTTGCTTTAGGAAGTTCTTCTAATTTTGTTGTTGTTGAAGATGAAAGAAAAGTTAAAGATGCAATTAATTATTTAAAAGATAGTCATTTAGGAAGAGTAACTTTTTTTCCTTTAAATATTATTAAAGGAAGAAAGATAAGTGACGAAATAATTAATGAAGCTAAGAAAAGTAATGGTTTTATAGGTGTTGCTAGTGATTTAGTAACTTATGATAATAAATATCAAAATATTATTGAAAATCAATTAGGTAATATTTTAGTTACTAAAGATATGGATACGATGAATAGTTTAGCTAAAAGTTTAAATTATAAATATCGGATTGTATCTTTAGATGGAGAAATTGTTCACGCGGGTGGTAGTATAACAGGTGGAATTTTAAAAACTAATAATTCTTTAAATGATCAATTAGAATTAGAGAAAAAAGAAAGTGAATTAAAGTTTTTAAAATTAGAAAAAGAAAAATTAAATAAACTTAATGAAACATTAAATAATGATTTAGAAAATAATCAGAAACAAAGATTAGATGTAGCTAATAAACAATATTTAGTTAATTTAGAAGTTAATGATTTACAAAATAAATTAAATGAACTTGTAAAAGATTTAGAAATAGTTAAACAAAGTCTTAAGAGGACTGATACTTTAAAAAATGGTGGTTTAGAAAAAGAATTAGATGATTTGTTTAAAAAGGAACAAGAAGTTGCTACTAATAAAGAATTAACAAGTGTTAAAATTAAGAAATTAAGACAAGAAAGAAGTGAGATAGCTAGTAATTTAGCTGAAGAAGAATTAGCTTATCGAAAGAAAAATAGTGAATTACATAATATTGTTAGTAGTTTAAATGAATTAGAAATTAAAAAGAATAAGATTGATATTAATATGGATTATTTACTTAATCATTTAAGCGATGAATATCATATTACTTTTGATAAAGCTAAAACGATGTATATTTTAGATATGAATTATGATTTAGCTAAAGAAAATGCTAAAAAATTAAAAAATCAATTAAGTAATTATCAAATGGTTAATTTAGGAAGTATTGATGAATTTAATCGAGTAAATGAAAGATATGAATTTTTAAATAGTCAAAAACAAGATTTAGTTGTAGCTATTGATGAATTAAAAAATATTATTAAAGATATGGATGAAAAAATGATTGAAAGGTTAACTAAAACTTTTGATTTAATTTCTAAAGAATTTGAAATTGTCTTTAAGAATTTATTTAAAGGTGGAAGAGGAATGCTTAAGTTAACTGATCCTGATAATATTTTAGAATCAGGTATAGAAATAGTTGCGGAACCTCCAGGTAAAAAACTTAATAATATAGCTCTTTTATCAGGTGGTGAGAAAACTTTAACGGCTATAGCTTTATTGTTTGCTATTTTAAATGTTTTTCCCGTACCTTTTTGTATCTTAGATGAAGTAGAAGCAGCTTTAGATGAAGCTAATGTTGATACTTTTGGTAAATATTTACAAGAACAAAAAGATAAAAGTGAATATATTTTAATTACTCATAAGAAAAGAACAATGGAATATGCTGATACATTATATGGCATAACAATGCAAGAAAAAGGAGTATCTAAAATTGTAAGTGTAAAATTAGAAGATTAATATTTTCTAATTTTTTTAAATTTTAGCTAAACCATTAAGTTAGTTATTTATTAATTTTTTTATGCTAAAATTTTTTTAGAAAAGAGGTATATTATGAACAAAGAAAAAATTGCCCAATTAATTTATGAATTACGTAAAGAAAAAGGTTTAACTCAAAAAGAACTTGCTGAAAAACTTTTTATAAGTGAACAAGCTATAAGTAAGTGGGAAAGAAAAATATGTCTTCCTGATTTAACAACTTTTAAAGAACTAGCTAAAATTTTTGATATAAGTGTAGCTGAATTAATATCTGGTGAAAGAATAAAAAATGATAATAAATTAGAACAAATTGATGAAATATATTTAGATAATTTACAAAAAGAAAAGAAGAAAAATTTTTTTAAAACAATAGTAATTAGTTTTATTTTAATTATTTTTATAGGATTAAGTATTTTTTTCTTTAATATCAAAAAATATTTGTTTATGAATTTACAGGAAATACGTTACATTATCATTTAGAAGGTTTAGCTATTTTTTCGGATAAAGACTGTTTAATAAGATTTAATAATTTTGCTAAAGATTATAATTTTCCTTTTGATGATGATTTAATTAAGAAGGCTAGTATAACTATTTATATCGATGAAAAAGAAGTATTTAAAAGTGTTTATTCAAGTCCTAAAAATTTTTTAAAATGGTTAGATGAAGTATTTATCGAATTTAAAGGTAATCCTAATAAAAATTGTCAAGAAAATTGTTTAGGGCCAAATTTTTATAAGATTAATAAAAAAACATTTCCAAAAAAGATAAAAGTAATAATGGAGTATTGTGATACTGATAATTGTTATGAAGAAGAATTTAAAATAGATGAAAAAATTTTAGCTTCTAATGGGTATTAAAAAAGACAAATATTAATTGTCTTCTAAGAAAAAGTTAACTATTTTTTCACAATTATCTTGGTTATTTAAACAAGTATCTATTAAATAGCCTTTTTCTTTAGTTGTTTGATATCTTTGGATACCTCTTAAATAAAAATCTTTATTTCGATCTTCAATATAAAATGGCATTATATTATTATATAAACATTTGCGAAACATAATTATTCTACCTACGCGACCATTTCCATCTTGAATAGGATGAATTTGTTCAAATCTAACGTGAAATTCAATAATATCTTCTAATGTTTTTTTAGGTATTGTCATACCATTTTAATAAGTTTTTTATATCTTTTGAAACATTACTTGGGAGAGATGTTACAATATTTCCAACAAAATTTTTTTTATATTCACCAACATTAAACCATTCTTTTTCACTATCTTAGTTTTGGGTGTAAATTTTTTTCGCAGGTAAAATAGTAGTTATTGGCTTAAATAGTCAACTACTATTTTTTCTATTTCACCCCAATGTCCACTTTCTTGATAACACCTTAAAGTTATTAAATAATTTGCTCCATCAACACTCCATCTCATTCCTGCTTGTTTTAATCTTTGTTGAACAATTATTTTATTGGA
>CANQZH010000086.1 GCA_947628245.1 uncultured Bacilli bacterium
ATCAAAAATTACAAAGCCCCGTAATTTCAAGTAAAAAACAAAAATGAGCCAGCTTTCGCTGACTCTTCAGGGGGTTTGTTGATTCACTCTCATATAAAGGTCGTGATCATGAATCAGCGTAGCGTTTATATCTACGCTATATAAAGATTAATATATTATGAAGATTTTGTCAATTATTAAATTTTAATTCTTCGATAATTTTTACATAACTTGTCATATTTAAATATTCATCCATATTAATCCACTCTTTTACATCAGATAATGCTTTTAATAAGACATCATAATTTTTCCTTATATCAGCAATTTTGAAGGTCATATCACCACTTTGTTTTTCACCAAATAAATCTCCTTCACCTCTAAATTCAAAATCTTTTTCACTAATGTAAAATCCATCATTGCTCTCTTCTAAAACCTGTAAACGTTTGACATCTTCATTACATATCAAATAACAATAGCTTTGTAAATCATTACGCCCAACTCGACCTCTTAATTGATGTAAAGTAGCCAAACCAAATCTTTCAGCATTAAAGATAATCATCATTGTTGCTAAAGGAACATCTACTCCAACTTCAATAACTGTTGTAGAAATTAAAATTTTTACATCACCATTTTTAAAACGATTCATTATTTCATCTTTTTCTTTATTTTTTAACTTACCGTGCAATACTTCAATTGGTACTTTACCGTGAAAAGCCCCATCAAATTTTTCTTTTAAATTGATTACGGTTTGTAAAGGCATATCTTCATTTTCCTCAATCATAGGCGCTACAACATAAATTTGATGATTTAATTTTATTTCTTCTAAAACTTTATATAAAACATTTTTTAATTCACTTTCTTTTTTTACATAAGTAATAACTTCTTTACGACCACTTGGTTTTTCTTTAATAATTGAAGTATCCATATCACCGTAAATTGTCAAAGCATAAGTTCTAGGAATTGGGGTTGCACTCATAAATAAAACATCAGGCTTAACTCCTTTTTCTTGTAAAATATTTCTTTGATTAACCCCAAAACGATGTTGTTCATCTGTTATAACAAAACCTAAATTAGGAAATAATAATTTTTCATTTAGGATCGCGTGGGTACCAATTAGAACATCTACTTTTCTATTACCAACTTTTTCCATAATTTCATTTTTATTTTTCTTACTCATACTACCAATTAAAAGTTCAACATTAATATTATATTTTGCTAAAAGTTTTTTAATAGAATTATAATGTTGAGTGGCAAGTATTTCAGTAGGAGCCATAAAAGCGCTTTGATATCCAGCTATAAAATTAGCATAAATTAAGACTGTAGCAACTATAGTTTTTCCACTACCAACATCACCTAATAATAAACGATTCATTCTTTTTTTAGTTGTAAAATCTTCTAAACCATCTTCAATACTTTTTAACTGATCATTAGTCAACTTAAATGGTAACTCTGATATAAATTGTTCAATTAATGATTTATCAATATTTTTAATAATAGTTGCTTCACTTACTTTTATTTTTTTTAAATATTGAACTTTAAATAAGAATAAAAATAATTCTTCATAAATTAGTCTTTCTCTTGATTTTTCTAGTAAATTTTCATCTACTGGTTTATGGATTAAATTAATAGCTTCTTTTTTAGTTAAAAAATGATATTTTTCTAAATATTTTTGAGGTATATAGTCTTCAATTTTATCATTTTCTTTTAGACCTTCATTAATAATTTTTTCTAAAACAACATTTTTTAAATTTTTAATACTATGATATATTGGAATTATTCTTTTTTCATTTAACTCGCCAAATCGTATATTATTAGCCGTAAATAAATTTTTCTTAACATCATACTTACCAGTTACTATAATATTTTGACCAATTTTTAAATTAGGTTTTAAATAAGCTCGATTATATATAACTAAAGAAACTATTTTGCCATTAGTTTCAACTTTCATTCTTAAAACATTTAAATTTTTTTTAATATAGCCTACTTTACTAACTTCTAAAATAGTTGCATTTATAACTACGGTTTCTAAAGAACTCGTATTATCTAAAATAGTTGGTACTTCAATTTGGTAACGATAAGGATAATAAGTTAATAAATCATTTAAATTATAAATATTAGCTTGATATAAAGCCTCTATTGTTTTACTGCCTACTCCTTTTAAATTCTGTAAATTCATACTATCAACCTCAAATTATTAATTATTATTATGAAGTTCTAATTTTAAATTTTTCTCATCTTCTAATAAATTATCAAGTAAAATACATTCATCTAAATTAATATTATTTTTTCTTACACACATTATCATTCGACCTTGATTTGCCATATAACCAATATAAAAACCTATTTCATCATTTATTGCTAACTTATAAAAATTACCAAAATCACTTATTTCCAAATTGATATGATTATTAAGAGCATATTCATCTAATTTAGCATATAAAATATATAATTCACTTAAATTTCTAAAATCCTTATCAGATATTTCACTATTTTTATAAACCCATCTATCATCAGTAAATGCCCTATTTTTAATAGAGAATTCGCTAAGCCATTTCACATAATTTAACAACCACTTTTTATCATAAAAACCATAACTCATAATTATTTTTTCCTCCTAAACATCCTTATTATATCGCATTTAAAAAGGAAAAGACAAGTACTTAGAAAATTGTTAAATTTATTTTTTATAAGAAATATCTTTTTTACTTGGGCCTTTTAAACATTTGCCATTAATATCAAATTTAGAAGCGTGACAAGGACATTCCCATACTTTTTCAAATTGATTATAAATTAAACTACATTTCATATGAGGACATCGATTAATAATAGTATGAGAACCAACTTCATCATAAACAGTTGCTAAAGGAAGATTATTCTTACGAGCAAATTTTATATTTTGATACCAAGGTTTATTTTTAAATAATTTATTTCCAATAAAACTTTTAGAATTATCATATATATCTTTTAAAGAATTTTTGATGTTTTCTAAATTTATAGTTCGATTAATTGAAAATAACTCTTCATATTTATTAGATTTGTTTAATATTAAGTCTTTTAATATTTTAGAAGCAATAGTTGCATTAGTCATTCCCCAAGTATTATACCCTGTTGCTAGATATAAATTATTTTTTACTTTACTAATATATGGTAAATTATCAATTGTTATTAAGTCATCATTACTCCAAATATAATCAGGATTATCTTTTTTAAAATCAGTCATTAATTCTTGATAATTATTCTGGCGATTTAAATGATTAGCTATGTTATGAGAATTACTTAAAACAATTTTATAAATATCATTAAAACGATAAGATTTAGTTTGTTTATCAACTGATATAAATGATTTTTGTTCATTAATATTAGTTTTATATGCCATTATATAAGATTGTTCATTATTTGTTTTAATTGGTAAAAAGGTTGGAAATAAGAAAAATGGATAATGAGATGCGACTACTACTTTTTTAGCAGTTATAATATTGTTAGGAGTAAAACAGTGATATTTATTTTTAAATTTTTTAATATTGATTATTTTAGTTTTTTCATAAATTTTAATTTGTTTTTTACAACAAATTTTTTTTAAAGCATATACATATTTTAGAGGATGAAAAACTAATGTATCCTCGACATAAATAGAATAAAAATCTTTGCCTGTTATTTCTTTAGGATAAATTCCTAATTTATTTAAAACTTGTTTTTCTTTTTGTAATTCTTTAATTTTTTTTAAAGTTCCAGCATAAAGATAAGAAGAAGTAATTTCTAAATCACATTCAATATTTTCATTTTTAACTATTTTTTTAATTTCTTCAATAGCTTCTTTTTGGGATTCTAAATATAATTTACTAGCATTCAAATTTTTATTTTTAGCTATTTTAGAATAAACTATACCTTGTAAATAAGTTAATTTACCTGTCGTTTTAGAAGTAACGCCCTTACCAACTAAATTAGCATCAACAACACATATATCTAAATTTTCATTCCTAAGTTGATAAGCTAAAGACATTCCAGTAATACCAGCTCCAATAATTAAAATATCAGTAGTTAAATTTTTATTTAAAGTATTAATTGGTGAATTATCTTTATATTCTAACCAAATACTATTTTTTTTCATAACAAATCACCTAATATTAGTATAGAAAAATATTAAAAAACTAAACAAAAATATTAATTTTTTCTTGCATTTAGGCAATTGTTTTGATAGAATGAAATGGTAAATCAAATGCAGATGTAGTTCAATGGTAGAACTATAGCCTTCCAAGCTATTAACGTGGGTTCGATTCCCATCATCTGCTCCAATTTTTAATGGTATTAAAACGGTAATAACCGTTTTAATATAGATTTAAACTTATATTTCAATGTGGTGAAACAGTTAAATCTTAGAGAATTGAGTATTTTAAATACTCTTTTTTCTTGTGTTAAATCAGTATGACTATATATATCAAGTGTAACACTTGTTTTACTATGACCAAGACGTCTTGAAACTTCATTAATCATAATTCCATTTTTAATTAATAGTGTTGCATGACTATGTCTAAATTGATGTAATGTAATTTCCCTTAATTTTGCCTTTTCACAGGCTTTTTTCTTACGTCGGTTAATTGTAGTAGGTGATAAAGGTTTAGTGCCACCAAAGATAAATAAATCATCATTATAGGGAATATAAAGCCTTTTTAGTTTTAATAAATCTTTTTCTAATACTTTATCTAGTTTTACATCACGTTTAGAAGTGACACTTTTAGGTGTACCAATATTACGTTTGCCATGACTACTAATTGTTTTATTAATGCTTATATAACCATTATGCAAGTCTTTAAATTGAAGAGCCATTGCTTCACCAGGACGTAAACCTGTAAAAAATAATAGATTAAAAAATTGTTTATAGATTTCATCATCAACACATTTAATAAAACTTTTAAATTCTTTTAAAGTGTAAAAATCATATTTATTAGTTTCATACTTTGTTTTAAAACAACCTACATTACTAATTATAGTTTTATCAAAATTATAAAATGTTTTACAATATTCAAAAAAACCACTTAAAATATAATATAAAGATTTATTTTGATTATTAGAATAATTAAAAGATAAAATATAATCTTTCCACTCTAAAATGTTTTTACTTGTAATATCTTCTAAATATTTATCTTTAAAATAAGGCAAAACATACAAATCAAACTTATATTTCAATGTGGTGAAACTTTGCTCTTTTTGATGTTGCCTAGCATAAACAATATAGTCATCATAAACATCAAGAAATAGATGTTTTTTAGA
>CANQZH010000087.1 GCA_947628245.1 uncultured Bacilli bacterium
AAAAAAGAACCATAATTGGTTCTAACAAGGATAAATTTAATACTAAACATAAATTTTAATTAATTTTGACTATATTTAAAAACTAACAATTCTTCTAAAAATGCGTATTATAAAGGCATTTTAATAATATTTTCTAATTCTTGGATTATGGGATTTACTCTCCCCCCTATGTCAACAATTTTCTTGCATTTTTTTTATTTTTTGCTATAATGTATATAGATGAAAGAAATTTCATACAATAAAAAAGGATACATTTGAGTGCCTTAAATCAGATGTATTCCCTAGATTTGGGAAAGCATCTGAAATTCAACTATTGTTGAAATCAGATGCTTTTATTTTACTTTAAAAGTAAAATATATATTAATATAAATAACAATAGAATTATTATATATAAAGATAATTCTTTTTTATTCATAATAATCACCCCTTTCATTTTTTGATTTAATAAAAAAAATAAAAGGAAAAAACACCTGATTTTTCAAATGTATCTAATATCATTATAACAAACTGTTACCTTGAAGTCTATATTACTTTACATCATAAATTCAAAAAAATTGCTCATTTTCTTGTTTTTTATTTTATATTTTACTTTGTTTTAATTTTTTATTAAGATCATCTATTACTAAATCTTCAAATAATTTTCAAATATTTTTAAAAATTATTATCAATAATAGCAATAACATTTCTATCAAATTTAAAAATAGAAAAAGTTTTTTATAATTATAATCCCATTAATTTATATACTAAAATCTAGTGGCAAAGGTTCAATTTAAAATTAAAACATTTTATTAATTAACAAAATTTAAAACTTATATTAAAAAAATTAGAAATATGAATCAGTTATTACAACGAAAAATATGAAAAAATATTATAAAAAACAAATTTTAAATGATAGAAAAAGTTTAGAATAATAAATTAATTATTAAAAATCACTATTTGCATAGTTCGGCTACATAATGTATAATATAAGTATACAAGAAATAATTGTACATTGATGAGTAACTATGCAATTGTGACGTGGTGGTCCTCTGTATAGTTACTCATCAATGTAGAGAGGACCACCAAAATGAAAAATAGAATAGATAGCTCAAGGCAAAAAACACCTTGGGATAATGAAGTTAATAAATCTACAACTGAAAAGTTTATCATAGAAATTTATAAGGGGCATTATAAAGCCAAACATCCAAAGTTAATAGATACTAAGGAATACGAATTAATAAATAGTATAAATATAAATGAATGTAGGTATTGTTGTTCTAAAAATATTAAAAAAAATGGATTTACCAAAAATAATGTTCAAAGATATTATTGTAAGGAATGTAAAAAAGAATTTACTGCTACAACAAATACAATATTTGAAAATCATAAAATATCAATAACAGAATGGATAGAATTTTTATTAGACTTGTTCAATTATAGCAGTACCACATTAATATCTAAAGTAAATAAGAATAGTATTAATACTTCAATTTACTGGTTACAAAAAGTTTTTTTAGTACTTAAAAATTGGCAAAATAACATAGTATTAAAAAATAAAATTTATATAGATGAAATGTTTTACTCAGTAGTAAAAAGTAAAATAAAAACTAAAAATGGTAAGAAATTACGAGGGTTGTCTAATAATCAATATTGTATAGGTATTGGATATGATGGAGATAACATTATAGCTATAGTCGAAGGTTTAGGAAAAACATCAATTGATAAAACAACTGCTACATTTAAGAACCATATTAAAGAAGGGTCAATAATAATCCATGATGATGAAAAATCCCATCGTAAATTAGTAAAGGATCTTAAATTAATTGATGAGAGTTATAATTCATTATGGCTTAAAACAAAAAAAGATGAAGATAATCCACTTAGACCAATTAATCATCAATGTGATTTAATAAAACAATTTTTAAACACACATAGTGGTTTTGATAGAGATGATCTTCAGGATTACCTTAATCTTTATTGTTTCATGAATAGTAAACCAAGAAATAAATTAGAAAAAGTAAAACTTCTATTAGAATTAGCATTTTCTACAAATGTTACTCTAAAATATAAAGATTTATTTAAATCTGAACTTTAAATTTAAATCTTTATAGCCGAACTGTGCAAATAATGATTTATTATTAAAAATGATGATAAAAAATTATTAAACCGACTATTATGTTTATAAGTATTATTTGTTCATAAAGCTATTAAAAGCTATAACAGATAATATTACTGTACTGATAAAAGAAACGGGTTATCAAAACTTCCATCTCCGTCATAGATTGTTGTTGATGTATTTAAATAAAGGGTTGGCCATATTCTATAAGCAAGATTTTTAACAATGTAGCCAGTACCAATATAACCAGAAATATTTATACCATATGAGTAATCAGACGTTGAAGTATTAGGCGATAATAATAATAGAAATTTACTACTTGCTTTTAACCAGTCACTCAGATAACAATCAATTCTATAATCATATATTGTACCTTTTAAACAACTTTTTCTTAACTCTCTTCCAACAGCATATCCATAATCACTTGGATACATTAATCCTATTCCTCTATGATAATTTTCATCTAATTCTTTTGACCATATATGTGAATAATCATTATTATTTCCTGTATTCATTCCTCTTTCTTTTTCGTACATATTATCAGTTGTTATAGCATTTGTATGCCAACCTCCAATATTCCATATTATATTTTCATCTATCATATTTCTTGCAATTTCATTTAAACCTTTTGGTAATTTTAATCCTGAATTAAAATCACATTCACTTAAAACTGATTCACCTCCATCATTGCCAGCATAACAATCTCCTTTCTCACTATTATAATATATTCCATTCAACATATCCTTTAATTTTGACGTTGTCCAATTATTTGTAGCATCTGATTCATTTTTATCCCAAGAATAATTTCCAAAATCTTTTTGTCCTTCTATTCCATCTGTTCTGATTATCTTTATTCTTTGTTCTACTCCTGTTGCTGTCTTTACATTTACTAATCCTATTATTCGCCATTTTTCATTATTAAATTCAACATAATTATTTGGATCTTTTCCTGCAAACCGGTATTCAGTTTTATTCCAGCTACTATCTAACTCTGTTAAATTGTTATGCTCTACAGCATATAAACCATCTTGTCCTTCAGCCGCTATAGGAATAGCCACTCCCGGAAATTTGGCTTTTGGTACGGCAAAATATAATGTACATTTTGTTTTAGTTTTAGTTAATCCTTTTACTAATGGAGCCCATTTTTCATTATCCCATTCAATACTTGCTCCATTGTCGCATACGGCTTTTTCAAACACTAAATTATCAGGATTTCCTTTCTGAGGCATTTCACTTAATTTTTCTTCTCCATTATAAAAGCCAAACAAAACATTATCTAAATTAGCTTTTTTACTAAAACTCGCAAATGTTTTATATAAAAGCAATGATACTCCTACTATTGTTATTACTCCTAAACTTATCAGTATCTTTTTTCTTCTTGTTCCTTTCTTATCTTTAGAACTTTTTAATTTCATATGCTATCATCCCTTTACTTTATATAAAGTATAGCATATTACCCTCCCCCCTATGTCAACAATTTTCTTGCATTTTTTTTATTTTTTGTTATAATGTATATAGATGAAAGAAATTTCATACAATAAAAAAGGATACATTTGAAAGCCATAAATCAGATGTATTCCCTGAAAATTTAAGGAAGCATCTGAAATTCAACTATGTTGAGATCAGATGCTTATATTTTACTTTAAAAGTAAAATATAAATTACTATAAATAATAGTAGAATTATTATATATAAGGATAATTCTTTTTTATTCATAATAACCACCCCTTTCATTTTTTTATTTAATAGAAAAAATAAAAGGGAAAACACCTGACTTTTTTCAAATGTATCTAATATCATTATAACAAACTGTTATCTTAAAGTCTATATTACTTTACACTACATTACACTATTTAAATAAAAGTGATTTATATATCTTAAAAAAATCTAAATCAATATTGAATTACCTAAAATTTTTTGTTATGATTTATTCAGATGAAAGTGTGAATTAAATGATGTTACTTTAAAAGTAAAATGTAAATTATTATAAATAATAGTAAAATTATTATATACAAATATAATTCTTTCTTATTCAATCACATCTTTCATTTTTTATTTACATTTGAATTAAAAAATCAAACGTTTTCCAAAATAAAATATTCTTTTCTAGTTGAAAAGAATATTTTATTTGCAATCAACTTCATATAAATAAATATTATCTAAATGATATAATTCTTTAAATGATACCTTTTCACTTTCATAATTACTTATATCCGTTAAAGAACCAATATAATTAACATCTAGCTTACATACATCATCTTTATTTAAATTAATATGTACTTGATCAGGAGCAGGACTTTCAAAATTAGTTTTTTCATCAGTTAATTCAATTACTAAATGAGCATATCGATTATAAATATTTTCATTTTGTTTTTCTTCATCTAACCTATAATAAAAATCCATATTAGGATATACAAAAGTTGAATTAATCACTTTTAAACCATTAGTTAAAAAATAATTAGGTATAACAAAAGAATCTAAAACTAACCATTTGCCTTGATATTTTGTTAATTCTTTTGCTAAAGGTTTGTCATAAATACCACCAAAGCCTTTCATTAAAGGATTAACATAAACTGTTGATATAACACTTATAAAAATAAGACTAATTATTAAATTTTTTTTGGCTTGCCAAATTAAACATAAAACTGGAATTAATGAAATACCAAAACTAATTAACCAAATTATATTGTTTTGAAAAGTTTCATCTTTTATAAACTCTTTTGCTAATAAAGTTGTAATTAAACAACAACCTATAGTTAAAATTGAAAACAAAATCTTTTCTTTTCTAGTTTCCATAATTTTCTTATTGTTTAATAAAATCAACAAAAATAAACATAAATAAGAAATAATAACACTTAATCTACTACCAGGAACATTTGATAACAAAGTTATCTTTGCTAGAAAAACAGGCCATTTAAAAATTACAAAAAGCGTAAAAAGAATAATTAAACTTATCACTCCAATTAATAAATAATTATCTCGCCATTTTTTTCTTTCTTTA
>CANQZH010000088.1 GCA_947628245.1 uncultured Bacilli bacterium
TCCATATGGTATTTTTTTCATTATTTAAGCCCTCTTTCTTAAGAAAATTATACTAAATATTCTTTTAAAAGTCACTATCCTAATTCTATTTCAATTTTCATTTTTTTTACATCTATAACTGTATCCTTTGGAATGTTAGTATTTTTTACTTTACCATAACCTTTTAAAGTATAATTAAGTCCGATAAAGTTACAAAATCTAATTATTTCATTAGTACTCCAATTAATAACATCAGGCATTTTAATTTCAGTACCATCAGTCATAATAAATATTTTACTTGTGTCAACTGTTTTTGTTTTAACTGGAGGATATTGATTAATAACATTTTTACCATTAGAAATAATAATAGCTGTGATATTTTTCTTTTTAGTATCTTCACTTACAAAATCAACAGTTGTATTAATATATTGAGGAATTTCGACTATTTTAGAACTATCAACATCATTTTTAGAATTAACTAAATTAGTTACTCTAGCTATATCATCTACTAAAGTAGCAATTGTTTTAGGAATATCTCCACCAGTATTTCTTTTAGTAGCAAAATAAACGATATATTTAGGATTTTCATATGGAAACATTCCGGCAAAACTTCTAACATAATCATTATAACCAGTCATATAACCACCATTTTCACTAGCAATTTCAGCTGTACCAGTTTTACCAATTAATTCAACTGAACTTGGAGCATACGCTAGATTATAATCAAAACCTTCATAGACAACTTTATGCATTAATTTACGCATCTTTTCAGCTGTTTCTTTAGATGTTACATTACTTACTTCAGTTCTTTTTGCTTCAAATGTAACATTACCATTTTGATCAACTATTTTACTAACAATTTGGGGTTTTAACATCACACCATCATTAGCAATAATACTTAGACCTTGAAGCATTTGGACAGGAGTTACCAAAATTCCTTGACCAAAACTAGCATTAGCAAGCTCTGATTCATAGTAAAAATCAATTAAACCATCTTCTTCAGCGGGTAAAGTAATTCCTGTCTTAGAACCAAAACCACATAAATTATAAAAATCAGTTAATTTAGAAGCTCCAAGTTTTAAAGCTAAAGTAGCTGCTCCAACATTGGAAGAATAAGCATAGGCCGTATCAAAATTAATAACACCCCAACCACTTTTAATAAAGTCATTTACTAAAGTTCCATCTTGTAATTTTAAGGAACCTGATAAAAATGTTGCATTTCCATCATAAATACCATTTTCCATTGCTGCCATCCAGTTAAAAGTTTTCATTGTACTACCTGGTTCATATTGATATCCTACTAAAGGATTTAAATAATTATCTAGACCTTCTAAATTATTAGGATTAAAACTTGGATTAGTTGCTGAACCTACAATATTTCCATTTGTCGCATCCATAACCGCAACTAAAGCCCAATCCATTTGATTATCTTTAGAGAATGTTGCTATCGCATTTTCTAAAACATTTTGAATATCACTATTAATGGTTAAATAGATATCAGAACCTGAGATGGCATCACTTCTATTTTCGGGTGTATTAGCCATTTGATAACCATAAGCATCTTTTTGATATTCAACAAAACCATCCGTTCCTTTTAATTCATCATCAAAATAACCTTCAACCCCAAGTTCACCTTTAATATTACCTTCTTCATCACTTCTTGCATAACCTAGAATATAACTAGCCCAAGAAGAATTAATATATTGTCTTTTTTTAGCTAAAGTTTGAAAAGAAATACCAGGTAATTCTAAAGCTTCAATAGCTCTTTTTTCTTCTTCACTAATTTTACCCCAAGCTCCTAACTCAGCTTGATATAAATCTTGACTTAAATAACCAGTTAGATCTTCTATACACTTTTTTTTCTTTTCTTCATCTTTAGCTAAAATGCCACACAAATCATTAGCCGTTTTTTCTTTATCAACAACGTGATGAGGTTCATTCATATCAGTAGTTCTTGAAGAAGATAAAAAAGCAATAATATTATAAGAATTAGCATTTTTAGCTAAAGGATTACCATCAATATCATAAATAGTACCTCGATCAGCATAGATTGTTTCTTTAGCAGTATTACGATTACTAGCAAACTCAGTTAAATTTATACCATCAACTTTAGGACTTATAACAACATAACATAATTTAGCAATTATAGCTACGAAAAAAAGACCGACAATTAACATAGTCAGTTTTAGATTTAAATGTATTTTTAAAATTCGTTCTTTTTTTCTCACCAAAATCAGTCCTATTCATTAATATTTTTAATATTAGTATTATTATAAGACAAACCTTGTTCATCAGCAACTTCTTGAATTTTATCAAGACTTGCTAATTCATCTATTTGCATACTTAAAGATTCATTTTTTCCTTCTTGATCTTCAATTTTATCTTTTAATTGTTCAACAGAAATATTAGTTTCAGATAAAACAGCTTTAGTAAAAACCGTACAAATTGGTAACATTATTAAAAGAAAGATAATCATAATTGTTAAAAATCTTTCACCTTTATAAATTTTTACTATTTTAGTTTTTGGTTTTTTCATTTTATCTAAATCCTTTCTGCAATTCGTAATTTAGCACTTTTACTTCGACTATTTTCTTTTAATTCTTCTTTACTCGGTAAAATAACTTTTTTATTAATTATTTTTAATTTAGGTAAATATTCTTGAGGTATTTTGGGTAATCCTTTTACTAAAGGATCAACTTCACTATATTTTTTAAAAATATTTTTGACAATTCGATCTTCTTTAGAATGAAAAGATACAACAACAATTCTTCCTTTAGGATTTAATAAGGATATAGCATCTTCTAAAGCTTGTTGTAAATGATTTAATTCATCATTTACTTCAATTCTAATTGCTTGAAATATTTTTCTTTCGGGATGATTATTATAAAAATACTTAGAACCTACAGCATTTTTAATTATTTCAACTAATTCAAAAGTTGTTTTAATCTTTTTTTGTTCTCTTTCTTTAACTATTTCTTTAGCAATTAAAGAACTTTTATTTTCTTCCCCATAATCATAAAATATTTTTTTTAATTCTTCATAAGAATAAGAATTAACAACATCAGAAGCATTTTTACTATCTCTTAAATCCATACGCATATCAAGAATTTCATCTTTCATAAAACTAAATCCCCGATTTTCATCTAGTTGAGGAGAAGATACTCCTAAATCAAATAAAATACCATCAACTTTAGTAATACCTAAATTTTGTAATTGTTCTTTCATATAAACATAATCAGAATGAATTAATTTAAAGTTATTACCAATGTCTTTTAATATTTCATTGGAATAGTTGATGGCACTTAAGTCTTTGTCAAAGGCGAAAAGCATACCCTTTTTTATTCTTAATAAAATTTCTTTTGAATCCCCTGCATATCCTAAAGTGGCATCAACATATACTCCATCTTCTTTAATAGCAAGTCCTAAAATTGACTCGTGCTTTAATACCGTATAATGTTTCATAATTTACTCCATAAATAAGTTTTCAGCTAAGTCGCTTAATTTTTCTTCACTACTTGCTAAAAATTCTTCCCACGCATCTTTATCCCAAATTTCAATTCGATCATTTGCTCCAATGATTACACAATCTTTAGTTAAATTGGCATATTTGCATAGAATAGAACTAATCATCGCCCTTCCTTGACGATCAAATACACAGTCGGTGGCTCCGGAAAAAAAGCTACGAATAAAATCACGAGCATCCTTTTTAGTAAATGGTAAGGTATTTAGTTTAGAAACAACGTTGTTCCAATCATCTTTAGAATAAATGTATAAACATTTTTCTATACCTCGCGCTACTATAAATTCATTACCTAACTTCAAGCGAAATTTAGTTGGGATAACAAGTCGGCCTTTTTCATCAATAGAATGATGATACTCACCCATAAACATCAGCATCCCCCACTTTCTCCCACAGTCTACCACTGCTCACCATTATGATACAAAAATATAAAAAAAAAGTAAAGATACAATTATCTTTATTTTTTAATTTTGACACTTTGTTGACATTAAATTAGCTTTGAAGGCGGAATGGATTATCAAAAGTTCCATCACCATCATAGATTGTCACAGAAGGTAATAGGTAACCAACCGGCAAAACTCCATCCCCCAAGGTGACAGAAGTTTGACCAACATTACCTAAAGCTGAGAACACAGTTAGTGAATCTAAAGAATACGGCATTAGAAATTGTAAACTTTTTTGGTTTAACCAATCATTATTTGAACATTCCTCCATTTGGTTCCCAAATAAGCCCCAGTCATATAACTCATGTTTAAAACAACTTTCTCTTCCTATTCCTCCTCCATTTGTTGCATACCCATAATCACTTGGATACATTAGTCCTATTCCTTTATGATATGTCTCGTCATTTTCTTTTGTCCATATATTTGGAAAATATTCCATTGTTTTTTCATCTTGAGCTGTTATAGTTCCACGCTCTCTTTCATAAAACATTTCAACCGTTACATCATCATAACTACTACTCCCTCCAAGGTTCCATATTACTTCACTATCAATCATTTTTCTTGCTGTATCATCTAACCCTTTTGGTAAACTTCCATTTCCACTAAAATCACATGTACTTGATAGAATTCCATTATCGCTATAACACCTTCCACTTTCACTGTTATAATATATTCCATTTAACATATCCTTTAAAGTTGATTCTGTCCAGTTATTGGTTGTATTGCTTATACCTCCATCCCAAGCATATTCTCCAAAATCTTTTTGTCCTTCAATTCCATCTGATCTAATTATTTTTACTCTTTGTTCTACTCCACTTTCTGTTTTAACGTTTACTAATCCTATTATTCGCCATTTCTCATTATTAAATTCTAAATAATTATGAACATATGAACTATTTTCATCTTTATAATTTACTCCGGCATATCGATATTCAGTTTTATTCCAACTACTATCTAATTCACTTAAATCATTATGTTCTACTTTATATAACCCATTTTTACAAGTTGCTATTTGAATTTGTTTTCCTGCTATTTCTACCATTTCTGGTTCAGAATTGGTTATTTCTATTTCTTTTGTTACTTCTTTACTTACACTATTTTGATTATCTGTTACTCTTACACTTACTTGATGGCTTCCTAATCCTGGGTCTAT
>CANQZH010000089.1 GCA_947628245.1 uncultured Bacilli bacterium
ATAACTGGAATATTAACATTTTCTTTAACTTCTTTAATAATTTGCCAATTAGCTTTACCACTATAACCTTGACTTCTAGTTCGAGCGTGAATACATATAGCACTAGCCCCAGCTTCTTCAATTTTTTTAGCAACTAAAACAGCATTAATAGAATTTTCATCCCAACCACTTCTTATTTTAACTGTAACAGGAACTTTAACAGCTTTAACAACCCTTTTAACAATCTCATATATCTTATCAGGATTTTTTAATAAAGCACTTCCTGCTTGAGCTCCAATTGCCACTTTAGGAACTGGACACCCCATATTAATATCAATAATATCAGGATGCATTACCTTTTCTACAATTTTAGCAGCTTCGACAAAAGAATCAACATCGCTACCAAATATTTGCTGAGCAATTGGTCTTTCTTCATCATCCATTTTTAAAAGTCTTAACGTTTTCTCATTTTGATAAACTAAAGCTTTATCACTAACCATCTCAGCATATATTAAACCAGCACCCATCTTTTTAATAATCTTTCTAAAACTAGTATTAGAATAACCTGCCATAGGCGCTAAAACAAGTTGATTTTTAATTGTAATATTTCCAATTTTCCATTCCATATAATTAATACCTAATTTCTACTTCATCACCATTTGATAATAAAAAGGCATTAGCTTCATCACGATCAATATGTAAATCCATAACACCATTATCTTTCACCTTAACAAATGCTTTAATAATACCAGATCTTTTCCCATTTATTACAACATCAACAATTTGATTATCAACTAAATTTAATTTTTTAGCTTCAGTAGGATTCAAATGTAAATGAGCCTGGGCAAGAATACAACAACTATCAAGCAAAACTTCTTTACCATTAGCACATACTATAACACTTTCACTATTACTTAAATCACCACTTTTTCTAACAGGAGGATTTAATCCCAAAACATAAGCATCACTATAAGCTAACTCAATTTGATTATAAGAACGACAAGGACCCATAACTCTAATATGTGAAATCTCTCCCTTATCAGTTTTTAAACTAACATAATCAGTAGAAGCAAATTCATTATTTTGACTTATTGAAAAATCTTTAACCATTTCTTTATCAAACAATTTTTCATAAACTTCTTTAGTTAAATGCACGTGTCTATTACTAATACTTACTTTAATCTTCACAAATAATCACCTATCAAAAGTATACAATAAAAAGAAAAAATACGCATCTAAAAATGCATATGAACCTTCTCTTTACATTAACTAATTAAATTTCCTAATATACCATAAGAAATAATAAGCATTATAATACCAGCTAATATAACTCCTCCAATAGCTGCTAATAAAGATTTTTTCTTATCTAAATTTAATAAAGCTGCAATCAAACAACCAGTCCAAGCTCCTGTTCCTGGTAAAGGTACACCTACAAATAAAAATAAACCTATATATTTTAAATTTTCTATTTGTTCTTTTTTACTCTTTGCCTTATTTTCTAACTTTAAAACTAAACTACCTAATCCTTTATGTTTTTTTAATCGATCAAATAAAGGAGTTATAAACCATAAGATAAAAGGTATAGGTATAATATTTCCTAAAAAACAAATTCCAAAACTTTGCCACATTGGTAAATTAAGTAGAGAAGACGCTATTAAACCTCCTCTTAATTCTAAAATTGGTAACATTGAAATAACAAAAATAATAAGATATTTTCCCATCATTGTTCCAGCCCAAGCTCCAAAAACTTTTACCATAAATTTTGCTATCTTTTCAGTCATAATAAACCTCCAACCAACAAACATTTTATCAAAAACCCAAATAAAAGAAAAGAAGATTTTATCTTCTTTCCGTAAAGTGTGAGTTTGAGTTTATATGTTTTTTTATCTTTTCAAATTTTCTAATCAATCACTTCCTTTCATTGTTTAAATAATACCATTCTATTATGAAATATATGTGAAAGTTATGTGATATCAATGTAAAAGTAAAAATTAGACCCTTTACCTTTCTTTGATTTAACACCATATTCAAACTGATGTTTTTCTAATATTGATTTAACAATTGATAATCCTAAACCAGTTCCCACAACATTTCTTTGATGATTTTTGTCATTTTTATAATATTTATTCCAAATTAAAGATAACTCTTCTTCACTTATTCCTTTACCACTATCAATTACTTCTAATAAATATTTTTTATCTTTAATTTTTAAATTTACTTTAACAGCTTTATCTTTACCTGTATGATTAATTGCATTATTAACTAAATTATAAATTACTTGATTTAATTTATTTTTATCAGCTTTTATAATAGCTTCTTTAGGTAAATCTAAGATAAAAGAATAATTTTCAGTTTCTTTAATAATTTCATACCTTTTAATTATTTCTTTAATTTCTTTAACTAAATCATATTCTTCATAATTCAAATTTTTAACATCAGCTTCAAGCTTAGATAAATCTAAAATATCATTAACTAATATATTTAAACGATCAGTTTCATTCATAATTATATTACAATTATTAATTCTTTTTTCATCATCAGCATAAGTTATATCTCTAACCATTTCAGCATAAGCTTTAATCATCGTTAAAGGTGTTTTTAAATCGTGTGAAACATTAGCCATTAAATCTCTTCTTAATTCATCAGTCTTTAACAGTTCTTCTTGACTATTCTTTAAAACATTAGCTAAATCATCTATTTCAATTATATTAGAATTATTATAAGTTTGATTATAATCTCCTTTTCCTAAATTTCTAGCTTTATTTGTTATATCTAAGATAGGATTAGTTAATTTTTTAGAAATAAAATAAGCAATAAAACAAGCAATTAAAATAGCTAAAAAAGCAATAATAGATAATTGTCCTTGTAAAACTTTAGAAGCTTCACTTAAATCTTTTAAAGGACTATACAAATAAATACTACCTAAATTAGTCTTTATTCCATATAAATAAGCATAAGCTTGATATTGTAAACTTTTAATTCGATAAGTAGCAGTTGTATCATTAGATTTTAAAAATTCATTTTGTAATCTTAATATTTCACTATTATTAGAACTAAGTTCACAACCAACCATTAAAGTATTATAACTAGAAACATTTCCATTATTCCATCTAACTTCCATACATACTTCATTTTTATATGCTAAATCCTCTAATTGATTATTTAATGAACCTTCTTTAATGTCTAATATCTTCTTAGCAATATTATCCATATTTTTTACTTGATAAGATTCATAAGAATATCGATAATAAACAACTGTCGATAACCAAACAATTAAAATAACTACAATACTAAATAAAATTAACCACATTAAAGTAAAACTTTTTATCCTAATTCTCTTTTTGATATTCAAACTTATAACCTACTTTCCTAATCGTTTTAATATAATCACCATAAATTCCTAAATGTTGTCTTAAAGTTTTAATATGGGTATCAATAGTTCGATCATCACCATAAAAATCATAACCCCAAACATTATTAATTAACTGTTCTCTAGTTAAAGCAATATTTTGATTAGTTACAAAATATTTAAGTAAATCATATTCTTTAGGTGTTAAAATAATTGGTTTATTATCAATCTTTACCTCATGAGCAACATCATCAATAACTAATTTATCTATAATATAAATATCATTTTTAGTATTATATCTTTTACATATAGCTTTAATTCTTGCTACTACTTCTTTAGGACTAAAAGGTTTAGTTACATAATCATCTACGCCAATTTCAAATCCTAATAACTTATCAATTTCTTCACTTCTAGCCGATAAAAGTAAAACTGGAACTTTTTTAATTTTTTTAATTTCTTTAATAGCTTGATATCCATCCATTTTAGGCATCATTATATCCATAATAATAAAATCAATATCAACTTTACTAACAATATCAATAGCTTCTAATCCATTACTAGCCTCATATACTTGATAATTTTCTAAAAGTAAATATTCTTTTAAAACTTGTCTAATTAATTCTTCATCATCAACAACTAAAACTTTCATCTTATCAACTCATTTCGTAACTATATTATAACAAAAATGTGATAAACAAATGAATTTTTAAATAATTCTATTAGAAATAGTTATAACTTTATCAATTAAATCTTGATAATTTACTTTTTCATTTTCATAATAAACGGCTAAACAATACAAAAATTTTTCATAAATTTCTTCATTAAGATATTTCTTTAAAGTTGGTACATTCAAATCTTTTTCATAACATAAATCCATATAAAACTCACGCTTTTCTTCATTAAAAATATCTAAGAGAATTTTAGTTATATCCCAATTAAGACTTTTTAAAGTCTCAGGTAACCCCTCAGGATATAATAAAAACAATTTAGTAATATGTCTTAAATTATCTAAATTATAAAAATCATTATATTTCTTCATTAGATAATCAGATAATTGTTTTAATAAATCTTCTTCAATATTTTGTAAAAATACTTCTCTTTCATACCAATCTTTAAATTCCGGAACTTCATCTAAAAACATATGAGTTTTGATAAAAAGTTCAATATCTTCCAAAATATTTTCATCCAAAAATTTTCCTCCTTTCTACCTATATATTCCCAAAAAAATTGTCATTTCCTTTTTTTTCAAAAAATAAGAAGAAAACATTTAAGCTTTCTTCAAATTTTTTTGTAAATTATGAATTTCATCTAAAGGTAATTCCGTAATTTTGCATACCATTTCAGGTTGAAATTTTTCTAATAACATTTTTTTAGCAGTTTTTATTTGATTAGATTTGATTCCTGCTTTCATTCCAGCTTTTTTACCAGCTTTCATTCCTGCTTTTTCACCCTCATAATGATATTCTCTTTTTAGCCATAAATCTCTATCAAACAACCTTTTTGTTTCTTCGTCGTTTAGGAACTCATCTAGTTCTTTACTGATTGTCATTAAAACATCATCTCCTTTCGCAATCATCTTTACTTCTTCTAAACTTTCGGCATTAAACATTTTATAATATTTAATCATCCTATCACTTGTACCCACATTATAGTTTTTTTCTTTTATCTTGTCAAGTACTACAACATAGATAAGTAAATCTTCACCAAACATTTTTG
>CANQZH010000090.1 GCA_947628245.1 uncultured Bacilli bacterium
GTCTTTTTGACACTATCAATAATATCAAACCATTTTGGTAATGTCAATTATTTTTAGTATATTTTATGCAAAAAATTGCTCATACCACACTAAAAAACAATATATATTATATATTTTTCGTCCATTATTTTCAATTCCTTTATAATGATTATCTAATAATTTATTTATATAACAACTATCAAAAAATTCTTTAACATAATTTTTACTAAAAGCTTCTTTAACTAAATTATAATATTTATCTATCCTAAGCCATTTTGAAAAAGGTACAGGAAAACCACATTTTCTTCTTTTGGCCCACGATTTAGGTAAACTATTAACCGCAATATTTCTAAATATATACTTTGTCACTTTCCTATGAACTAAATACTTATTAGGAATAGTCCTTGCTAAAGCAAATAACTTAATATCTAAAAGTGGTGTTCTAAGTTCCAAACCACTAGCCATACTCATTTTATCAGCTTTAAGTAAAATGTCTTTAGGAAGCCAAAAATAATAATCTAAAAACATTTTTTTAGTTAATTCACTTTCATTTTTAACTAAATTATAATACGGTTTTAAAAGCATACCAATATCTTCATCACTTTTTAAATCATCAGCTAATATTTTATTAGTTTCTTCATTTTCTAAAAAACTTCCGTGACCAATATATCTTTCTTCAAAAGAAATACCATATTTAATTAAAGTATTCTTTCCTTTAAAATTAGGTAATTTTTGACAAATACTTCGAACTTTACTTCTAATCTTTAAAGGTAATTTTAAATACATTCTAACTAATAAAGGATCATAATATTCATTATAACCACCAAATAACTCATCAGCTCCTTCCCCACTTAAAACAACTTTAACATCCTTACTAGCAAGTTTAGCTAAAAAATAAAGAGGAACTGTAGATAAATTCGCGTGAGGTTCATCAGTATAATACATTATAATTGGTAAACTATTAAAAAAATCATCAGCACTTATCATAACACTTTTATTAGTTAAACCTAAATCTTTTGATAATTCCTTAGCATATTTAGTCTCATCAAAACCTTCATAATTAAATCCCACTGAAAAAGTCTTATTAGGTTTTGAATTAGCTACCACAAAAGATGAATCTACACCACCCGATAAATAAGCTCCTACTTCAACATCACTAGTAGTCAAATGATAATTTATAGACTCCTTTAATTCTTCTTCTAATCTTTTCTTTAAATTATGATAATCTTGTTCTTTACGATTAAAACTTAATTCATAATATTGATATATATTTAATTGATTATCTTTATAAATAAAATAATGTCCTGGATTTAAACGATACACATCTTTAAAAAAAGTTTCATCTTTAGCTGAATACTGAAACATTAAATACATTTTTAAAGCATCTTTATTAATTTCTTTTTTAAATTTAGGATGTTCTAACATTGCTTTAATTTCCGAAGAAAAACAAAAAAAATTATCTTTTTGATAATAATATAATGGTTTCATTCCAAAATGATCTCTTGCCCCAAACAATAATTTATTTTTTTTATCATAAATTACAAAAGCAAACATTCCCCTTAATTTAGAACATATTTCTTCCCGATACTTATCATAACCATATAATAAAACTTCAGCATCAGTTTTAGTTTTAAAAAGATAACCATCATCTTCTAATTCTTTCTTTAATTCTTGATAATTATAAATTTCCCCATTAAAAACTAAAACCAAATTTTTATCATTACTAATAAGTGGTTCCCTACCATTATCTAAATCTATTATTGATAATCTTTTATGCCCTAAAGCTACTGAAGAATTATAAAAATAACCTTCTCCATCAGGTCCTCGATGGGCTATTTTATCAGCCATTTTTTTAATCAAAACTTTTTTCTTATTAATATTTTCTCTACTCCAAAAACCAACTATTCCACACATAAAATCTACCCTTTCTTTTTCTTTTAATATTTCCAATAAGCATTTTTATAATCTTTACGATAATGCCACAGTCTTTTCTTCATTAATAAAAATCTTTTAAAATTAGTATCTAAATTACATTCCATAGGACTAACTCTTTTTTTCCACATTGCTAAAACCTTTTTCTTAAAATCATTATTTTTAATATATTTTTTAATTATACATTTAGGTACAAAAGAAAGTAATACTTCATCATCTAAATCTAATAATGGTAATTCTTCTTTATTAATTAAATCTTTAGCCATAACTTCAATTAAATTAGCCCCTAACTTTGATATATAATAACTACTTCTTCCTTGTCTAGCATTAATTTCTAAAACTTTAAAATTTTTACTTTTTTCATCATATTTCATATCAATTTCAGCAAAACCAACATAATCTATACTTTCCATAAATTTTACAATAGCTTCTTTCATTTGATTTATAGGAGCATCCCTAAAAGTTGAATAGCCATTAATTAAAGTAGCAGCATTTCCAACCATACTTAAACTATGTTCTTGTAATCCTATCTGAGCAAAACTAATAACTTTTACTTGATGAAGATGATTAACATAAACTACACTATCATAAAGATGGGAATCATCACCTAAAATATATTCTTGTAAAATAATTTTATCTTTATATCCACTATTTTTAATTTTATTAACAACATTTGTTAATTCTTCTAAACTCTCTATTTTATAAATCTTATGTTTATCTTTAAAATTTAAATGATTATATGATATAACATCAGCTGGTTTTAAAATAACTGGAAAATCTAAAATAGGAAAAAAATCATCATTAATATTATAAAAATATGTTTTAGGAAAAGTTAAACAACTATTTTGATATGTCTTATAAAATAATTCTTTATTAACTAAAGTTTCTAAAACTTCTACATTTTGTTTAGGAAAAATTAAATTATCGGATAACTTATCTTTATTTTTAGCAATCATCTTGGAATAAGTTTCATTAGTACTAACTAATAAAATTAAATCAGTTATAAAACTTTTAGCATAATTATTTATAACTTTAATAAATTCTTCTTCATTCCATAAATTAGGATTATACTCAACAGTTAAAATATTAGAAAACTTAGTGAACGCCAATTTTTCTTTACCAATTAAATGAGCTTTTTTCTGATATGCTTCATAATAACATCTAGCCATATAATAAGCATTAGCATCACTACCTAAAATTAATATTTTAAAATCCATTTTCATCACCCAATAATTTCTTTACTTTTATTTTTATTAACATATACCCTCGTAACCCGATTACTAATTTGATTAAATAAATGATAAGCATTAATGTTTAGAGTTTGACAAACATCATAAATACTTCGTTCTCCCCCAAAGATTTCTACTTTCGTACCTATCTCATATTTAATTTGAGCAAAAACTAATAACATATCCATACAATCAGCAACTATTTGACATTTTTGGGAATTTATTAAAACATATTCAAAACTTTTATCCACCCCATCAGCATATCCTAAACAAATAGTATAAATATAACCAGGGTATTTTACTTTATAACAAGCACCATATCCTACCAAATCCCCAACTTTAACTTTTCTTCTACTCATAATTGCCGAATAAAGAGCAAAAGCTGGTTTTACTTTTAAATTATTAGTTAAATGAGTGATACTACAATTGTATTTTTGCCGTTTCTTTCTAATTTGCCACAACTGATACTTACCTTTTAAAGAATCATAATCAATTTTTCGACTTTGATTAAACCCATACATTACAATCCCCAGTCTAATTCCATTACAAAAATTAGGCTTTTCTTTTCCAACTAAAGTAATACTTCTTCCTAAATGAACAATCGGAATTTCTTCTAAATAAATATTACTAGTTAATTCTAAAAATTTATTTAATTGATAATCATAATAAGGATCAGCTATCCCACTAGTAGCAAAATGACTATAAATACCTTCTAAAAATAAATGTTTAGCTTCTTTTAAAAGATAAAAAGCCGTTGTTAAATCTTTTTTATTATCAAAACCTAAACGATGCATTCCACTATCAACGGCTAAATGAACTTTAATTAAATCTTCAAGATTATAACTAAGTAATTTCTTTAAATAATCTAATCTTTCAACTGTAATAGTAATATTATTTTTAATTATTAAATCTAAATAATCTAAAGATATAATCTCTAAACATAATATAGGAATATTCTTATTTATTTTCCGAACCTTTATTGCTTCTTCTAAAGATGATACAGCAAGATAATTAACTCCTCCTTTAATTAAATCATTTACAACATATACACTATGATGATAAGCATCATTTTTTACAACGCCTATATAATATTCATACATCGGATAATTTTTTTTAATTTCTTTAATATTTTCCATTAAAATTTCTCCATTAATAAGGGCATATGTTGGTCTTTGCATTTTCTTTTCCCTTCTTTCTAACGGATTATAACAAAATAAAAAAAGTAATTAATTACTTTCGACAAAAGATAACAAAATAAACGTTTAACATCATTTATAATTAAATTATGAAAGCAGATATTATAGTTAACAATTATCATTTAGATGAAGAACAAAAAAGACCAATTTTAGAAAATCCTCAATATTCTTTAATTATTGCTGGAGCGGGTTCCGGTAAAACTTTAACAATCGTTGGCAAATTAAAATATATGTTAGAACATAATTTAATAAAGCCTAATGAAGTTTGTTGTCTATCTTTTACTAATGAAGCCGTCAATAATTTAAAACAAAATATTTTTAATAATTGTCATTTAAACATTCCTACTCTAACTTTTCATAAACTAGCTTTAGAAATTATTGATAATGAAGAATTTTTAATTGCCCCTTCAAATTTAAAACAAGAAGTAATTGATCATTTCTTTCATAATTTATTTTTAGAAAATGCAAATACTAAAAAAAGTGTCTATCATTTATTAAATATTTATGGTCCTTTTAAATCATATCAATATCAAAAAAAGAATTTAAAAAAACTAAAAAAAGTAATTAAACAATTTTTAGATTTATATTCAAGTAATACTTTTACGGAAAAAGATTGGCAAAACTTTTTTAAAAATAGTAAAAAATATGATTTATTAATAATCTTATATGCTATTTATAATTT
>CANQZH010000091.1 GCA_947628245.1 uncultured Bacilli bacterium
TCATAATATTTAATGAAAATGGAGGGCTTTTTTAATGTATGAAACTGACGATATAGAAGTTAAGTTTAGTACCAAGCATTTGCCTTTTGAATATAAGTGGTTAGAATTTAGATTAATTGTAAATAAAGAACTATATGATGAAAAAGTTATAGATTTAAAGACATTTAAAATAATGGAACAATCTCTTTTATCAAGACTTACCAAAATTAAAAATGAATATTCTAATGATTTGACAAAATCTAGTAATGGAGGTAACATCCAAGCAACCTAAGTTATCTTGGATTTTAGGAACATAGAAAGGAATGTGGTATTATGGATGTAAAAAAAGCTAGAGAAAACTTGCGAAAGGGAAAAACAATTTATGATATGAATTTAAGAGTTGGCTACTATGCTCGTGTTTCTACTGATAAGGATGATCAATTAAATTCGCTTGAAAATCAGCAAAATTACTTTGAGGAAATGATTAATGAAAATAAAAATTGGAGCTTAGTTCGTGGTTATATTGATGAGGGTATTTCTGGTACGCAAGTAAAAAAAAGAGATTCATTTTTAAAAATGATAGAAGATGCTACGTTAGGTAAGTTAGATTTAATACTTACAAAGGAAATATCAAGATTTTCAAGAAATACGGTTGATAGTATTAAATATACAGAATATTTGCTTAAGAATGGGGTTATTGTATATTTTTTATCTGATAATTTAAATACAATTCAAGAAGATGCTGAATTTAGATTAACTATTATGTCTAGCTTAGCTCAAGATGAAGTTAGAAAATTATCTGAAAGAGTTAAATTTGGAGTAAATAGGATGATTAAAGATGGTAAATTAATTGGTGGTAATTTAACAGGTTATTTTAAAAAAAATGGAAGATATGAAATAAATCCAAAAGAAGCTCCAATAATTGAATATTTATTTACTACTTATGCAAGTGGTAGTATTGGACTTAAAAAAATCGGTGAAGAACTTGCAAAACAAGGTTACCTTAATTCAAAAGGACAACCTTATTCCCAAACAACTTTAGCAAAATTCTTGACAAATCCTAGATATAAAGGATACTATACAGCAAGACTTACCGAAGTTGAAGATTATAAAACTCATAAAAAAAAGAAAGTTCCTAAAGAAAAACAAATAATATACAAAGATGAAAGAATTCCTGCCTTAGTATCAGAAGAATTATGGGATAAAGCCAATTTATTACACGAAAAAAGGAAAAAATTACCATCAAGACATATTTTAAATACTGAGGAACATCTTAAAAAATATAAATATTCTTGTAAATTATATTGTAAAGATTGTGGAGCAGTATTTATTAGAAATGGTGGTTCTAATCGAGCTAATAATCCAGTCTGGGCTTGTAAAACTTATAAAACTGATGGAGTGTCAAAATGTGCATCTCCAAATATTAAAGAATCATATTTAGATAAAATATTTATTGATTTATTTAGTGATTTTATAAAAAATAAAAAGCAATATATATCATTAGTGTTAAATGAATATAAAAATATAATAGAAACACATAATATTAATATTGATATTGAAGATATTGATAGCCAAATAACAAATATTGAAAAGCAAAAAGATAAACTATTAGATTTAAGTATTAAAGGTATTATAGATGATTTTGAATTTAAAAAAAGAAATGATAAGTTTAATGTGGAATTGTTTAATTTAAAAAAACAACTTGATGAACATTCGCAAAATACTCAAGAAGAAGAAAAGTTAAAAAAGAAATTTGAAAATATTGAAAATTGTTTGAATAATAAATTAGATATTAAAGAAAATCTAGCATATTTAATTAATCTATTAGTTGAGAGAGTAGAAGTTGAAAAAGTTAATGGTGATAGAAAACATATAAAATTAAAAGTGTTTTATGATTTTAATATTCCAAATATTGATATAGATTTAGATATGAATGAAAATAACTCATTAAAAAGTTTGAGTTCTAAAAACCTTGCTTGTGCAAGGAATTCTTCTACCTTAAAGTGTTGCTGTGTGAACACCAAGCAATCCTGGCTTTGTATCTTTAGGTCAAAAATTGGGCGTTAATAAACTAATGAGTTATATTACTAATTTTGGCTTTGGAGTTAAAACAGGAATTGATTTAAATGGGGAAAGTGATGGTATTTTATTTAAACCTAGTAATATGGGTCCAGTTGAACTTGCGACCACTAGTTTTGGTCAAGGAATTTCTGTCACGCCTATTCAACAAGTAGCAGCCGTATCAGCAGCTATTAATGGGGGTAATTTATATCAACCATTTTTAGTTAAAGAAATGCTTGAACCTGAAACTAATTCAGTTATTTTAAATAATGAACCAATCTTAAAAAGAAAAGTTATAAGTGATGAATCATCTAAAATGGTTAGATATGCCCTAGAAAGTGTTGTAGCTAATGGTTCAGGAAGAAATGCTTATATTGAAAATTACCGAGTTGGGGGAAAAACGGGAACAGCTCAAAAAGTTAAAGACGGACATTATTTAAGTGGTAATTATATTGTTTCTTTTATGGGTTTTATGCCGGCTGATGATCCAGAGATTGTTGTCTATGTCGCAATAGACCATCCCCTTGGGATAACCCAGTATGGCGGAACTGTATCAGCCCCAATTGCTAAAAACGTTTTAGAAACAGCTATTAATATTTTTAATTTTCCAGAAAGTAAAGAGGGAATGACTAAAGAATATCGATGGTTAGATCAAAAATATGTTGTTCTTCCAAATGTTGTTGGTTTAAATGTTGATGATGCTAAAAAAATATTAAAAGGTTTTACAATTGAGTATAGTGGGGAAGGTAGTAAAGTTTTATATCAATCGCCAAATGCCCAAAGTTATATTAAAGAAAATGGAACAGTTAAATTATTATTAGGATAATGTCTATTAACTGTCAAGAAGTGTAATGTTTTTCAAAAATAAATAAAAATATTGTATAATTTAGATACGAGGTGAAAGTTATATGTTAATACTTGCAAAATCGGCTTTAGCGATGATGTTAGGTTTTATTTTTGCTATTATTTGTGGGTTAATATTTATTCCTTTTTTGAAAAAAATAAATTTTAGACAACACGTTAGTAAAACCTTAGGAAAAAGACATTTAGTTAAAGAAGGTATTCCCACAATGGGAGGAATTATCTTTATAGTTCCAGTCTTAATTACTTTATTTCTTTTATATATAAGAGGAAGTATTAGTTTAAGTCATAATTTAGTTATTGTAGTATTTGTTTTCTTAAGTTATGCTTTATTAGGATTTATAGATGATTGGTTAAAGGTAAGATATAATAATAATGTTGGTTTAAGAATTTCAAGTAAGTTTTTATTACAAATGTTAATTGCTTTAGTATTCTTCTATATTTTTATGGTTAATGGTGGCAAACCAGAATTAGTTATAACATCCCTAGGTATATCACTACCTTTAGGTTGGACGTTTGGTTTATTTATTTTACTTGTTTTAGTTGGAAGTAGTAATGCGGTTAATATTACAGATGGACTAGATGGTTTATGTGGTGGTTTATGTATCATTGCCTTTTTAGCTTTTGGAATTATTACTTGGAATACTGGTTGGATGGAAGGATATCAAGAAGTTGCTATATTTTGCTTTGTCTTAGTTGGAGCTTTATTAGGTTTTCTATTATTTAATTCTTATCCAGCTAAAGTATTTATGGGTGATTTAGGAAGTTTAGCCCTAGGTGGAGCAATGGCAACAATTGCTATTATTACAAGACATGAATTATCTTTAGTTTTAATCGGTGGTGTTTTTGTAGTTGAGACTTTATCTAGTATGATTCAAATAATTGCTATTAGAAAATTTCATCGTAAAGTATTTAAGATGGCTCCTTTACACCATCATTTTGAACAATTAGGTTGGAAAGAAACTGATATTGTTAAAGCTTTTTATGTTGTAGGTTTATTACTAGCTATGGCTGCTATTACATATGGTGTATGGATTTAATGACCATATGTAATTTTTTAATTGCAAAAAGTTAAAAATTATGTATAATAAATTGAAAACTGATTTTATTTTAAGAAAGTTGGGTTGATTATGAATTTAAAAAAAGTTAAAACAAAAATGGCTTTAATAGCTCTTGGAACTACTCTTGGTATTAATGGAGCAAATGCTAAAACAATTGATGAAAATCTTAATGTAGAACAAACAATTGAAGAAACTAGAAATTTTGAAGTAATGGCAAATAATACTACTAAATTAAATTCAAAAACAGTTAAAAAACACGAACACAAGTATAAAACAATTAGAATTACTTATACGGTAAATAAAAAGAATAAAACATATATAGAGAATAAAATTAAACAATGTTCTTGTGGTAAAACAATAACGACTAAAAAAACTAAAAAATGTCAATTTAGTAGTTGGAAATATAATAATGAAACTAAAAAAGATGAAAGAGTTTGTAAAGTTACCGGTTATAAAGAAACTAGAAAACATAAACATAATTATTCAAAATTTGTTAAAAACGATAATAATTATGAATATAAAAAATGTTCTTGCGGTAAACAAAAAAAATTCAAACATCAATTTAAAAAAATAATTAAAAAGAATACTATTACTTATAAATGTAAGAATAAAAAATGTGGTTTTTCTTATTTAGCATCAATGAAAAATAAGAAAAAACTTAATCATAATCACGTTTTTAATAAATTACAAAAAGTTACTAGTAAATATGAATATTGGAAATGTAAAGTAAAAGGTTGTACTTTAAGAAAAAGCCATAATTTAAAAACAATAGAATTAGATGATCAAATAATTTTAAAATGTCAAAATAGTAAATGTACTTATCAAAAAGTAAAACATACTCATAAATATACTTTAAATAAAGTAGATAGTAATTTTGAGTATTGGGCTTGTCCTAGTGATAATAAACAAAAATTAATTAATCATAATTTAGTTAATGTAAAAAATCAAGATGGAAGTACAACAGTAAAATGTAATAATGATGGTTGTAATTATAGTTATTTAATAAAACACGATCATACTTATAATAAATTAGC
>CANQZH010000092.1 GCA_947628245.1 uncultured Bacilli bacterium
TATATTATTTTCACATACTGATAAAGATAACTCTGCGGTAGGGGGTATTTTTTCTTCTTCTAAATATGTTGATATTACACTTATTTTACTTACAAATGTTTTATTCATTGATTCTATTTCTTCAGCTGTTGTTTCACTATCCATCCATATTCTAAATTCAAAATTTTTGCTTCCACTTGGTTCGATATAGCCACTCATTAATTTATGAGCATCGTAGGCATTTACTATTGTTGGAGTTACTTTGGTTGTATCATTATTTTTTTCTCCGGTTAATAATCCAATTTTTCCATTTTGTTCTACTTCATTTAATTTAAATTTTAAATACTTTGGATTTAATCTTTGGTTTTCAGGAATATCTAAATCTCCACTTTTACTCATTGACTCTAAATTAATTTGGAAACTAGCATTATTTTCACATTTATTGTGTATTGTAAATTTAAATGGTACTAAACTTTCAGCATCTTTATCACTTATCGGATATGCTTTTGGTAAATTGATATCAGCTTGCTCTGATTCAATATCTACATCTAAGCAAGCTGTTGTTACCACATTTTCATTTGTTTGTTCTTTTGTTAATCTCCAATAGGCATATGTTATTCCTAAAGTTATCATTATTGCAGCTAATACTCCTAATGTTATTAATAAATATGTTTTGTTTTTCTTTTGGTTTTCCATACATAATTCCTCCTCTATGATAGCAAAATCATAACATACCCCCCCCCCTAGATTGTCAAGCAAAAAAAAGAAGTTCTTTACACTTCTTTACTTATCAGTTGAACCAAAACCACCTTTTCTAGTTCCTTCTGCTTTATCATTATCAACTGTTAAAAATTTTAAAAACATTACTTGACCAATAACATCACCTTTTTTAACTGTTAATGGTTCTTTACTAAAATTAAAATATTGAAAATAAAAATGACCATCATTACTTTCATTACCATAATAATCAGCATCTATTAAACCGATACTATTAGCCATTATAAATCCTTTTTTTGGTCCTGAACTACGATTTAATAAAATAAAACATTCATCATCTTCACAATAAGCTTTTAAACCAGTTGGGATTAAAGTTGGTTTAATTCCAAACTCATAAGGTGGAATAACAATATCTTCAGCAGCTTCAATATCATAAGCAGCACTTTTCTTAGTTTTTCTAACTGGTAAGTGAATATCTTCATCCTCATAACCTTTAACAATTTCAAATCCTCTTTTTCTCATTTATATCACTCCTCGTAAAATAATTATATCTAATTAATTAATATTTGTCATATAAAAGTGTAATTTTATGATTTTTTACTTCAATAAAACCTTCATCTTTTAAATATTTTATTTCTCTTGACATCGCGCTTCGATCAATGGCTAAATAATCGGCTAAATTAGTAAAAGTAAATGGTAAATTAATAACTCTAGTTCCTGTTTTTTTAGATTCAATATTAAAATATTCTAGTATTTTATTACGGATCGTTTTTTTAGTTAATATTTCAATATGATTATTTTTTTCTTCTATTTTTTCAATAGTTATTTCTAATAAATTTTTAATAAATTGATTATAATAATCTTTACTTAAATCTAAGTTTAATATTTCATCATAGTCTACAATATAAACAATACATTCTTCTTTAGTTAAAATATCATAATCCATACTAGATAAGGGAGTAATATGGGTGCCAAAAACATCATTTTCTTCTAATTCTTCAATAATTGTTCGATTACCATTATAATCAGTTTTTATTATTTGCATCATTCCACTTATTAAAATACCTATAATATTTCCTCTAGTTATATTAGCAAGAATTAATTGATTTTTAGGGAATGTTAAACGGCTTGACTCTAAAGTGTAAAGTAGTTTTTCCCTATTTTTTGGGCTTATATTTTGGAAAAGATTAATCATTTTACAACCTCCTAAAAAAATAATAGCATTTTTTGTAAATTGTTGCAATTGCAACATTATAGTTTTTAATTAAAGTGCTATACTGAGTTCAGGTTAAAGGAAGGTAGGCAGTATTTTATGAAAATAATTAAACGTGATGGACATATGGTAGATTATAGTCCAGAAAAAATTGAAAATGCTATTATGAAAGCAAATATGGAAGTTGAAGAGGAAGAACAAGCATCTCCTACTCAAATTAAAAATATTATTAAATATATTGAAAAATTAGGTAAAAAAAGAATGCTTGTTGAAGATATTCAAGATATTATTGAACAAAAGCTAATGAGTATTGGTAAATATGCTTTAGCTAAAAAATATATAACTTATCGTTATACTAGAGAATTAGTTAGAAAAAGTAATACTACTGACTTAGCTATTAAAGAATTAATTGATGGTGAAAGTGAATATTGGAATACAGAAAATTCTAATAAAAATGCTAAAATAATTACTACTCAAAGAGATTATTTAGCTGGTATTACTAGTACTGATATTACAAGAAGATTTTTACTTCCTGAAGATATAGTTAAAGCTCATGATGAAGGTATTATTCACTTTCACGATGCTGATTACTTTGCTCAAAATGCAATGCATAACTGTGATTTAATTAATTTAGAGGATATGCTTCAAAACGGCACTAATATAAATGGTGTTATGATTGAAAAACCTCATAAATTTTTAACAGCTATGACAATTGCTACTCAATTAATTACAGCAGTTAATTCTAGTCAATATGGTGGAGTTACAATTACTCTTACTCATTTAGCTCCATTTGTAAGAGACAGTTATAATCGTTATTTAGATAAATATAAGGCTCGTAAATTTAATAAAGCTGATTGTGAAAAATATGCTAAAGAAGATTTAGCAAAAGAAATAACAGATGGAGTTCAAACATTCCAATATCAAATAAATTCTATGACAACAACTAATGGTCAAGCTCCATTCTTAAGTGTTTGTATGTATTTAGGTGAAACTGAAGAATACAAAGAAGAATTAGCTATGATTATTGAAGAAGTTTTAAAACAAAGAATACAAGGTATGAAAAATGATAAAGGAGTATGGGTTACTCCAGCATTCCCTAAACTTCTATATGTCTTAGAAGAAGATAATATTCACGAGAATAGTAAATATTGGTATTTAACTGAACTTGCTGCTGAATGTACTGCTAAGAGAATGGTACCAGATTATATTTCTGAAAAGATAATGAAACAATTAAAAATTGATAAAAATGGTGATGGTCAATGTTATCCTTGTATGGGATGTCGTTCATTCTTGACTCCTTATGTAGATGAAAATGGTAAACCAAAATATTATGGTAGATTTAATCAAGGAGTTGTTACTATTAATTTAGTAGATGCAGCTTTAAGTTCTGATAAAAATGAAGAAGAATTTTGGAAAATTATGGATGAACGTTTAGAATTATGTCATCGTGCTTTACAAATTCGTCATAAAAGACTTAGCAAAGCAACTAGTGATGTTGCGCCAATACTATGGCAATATGGGGCTTTAGCTAGGTTAAAACCAGGAGAATCTATTCACGATTTATTACATAATGGTTACTCTACTATTAGTTTAGGTTATGCTGGTTTATATGAATGTACTAAATATATGACTGGACACTCTCATACTGATAATGGTATTGGTAAAGATTTTGCTTTAAGAGTAATGCGTAAATTAAATGATGCTTGTAAAATGTGGAAAGAAAAAGAAAACATTGATTATAGTGTTTATGGTACTCCTATTGAATCTACTACTTATAAATTTGCTAAAGCTTTAAGAGAAAGATTTGGTGTAGTTAAAGGAATAACTGATCGAGATTATATTACTAATTCTTATCACGTTCCAGTTTTTGAAGAAATTGATGCATTTGATAAATTAAAATTAGAAAGCGAATTCCAAGCTTTAAGTCCTGGAGGTGCTATTTCTTATATTGAAACACCTAATTTAGCTAATAATATTGATGCGGTAATTGAAGTAATTAAATTTATTTATGATACTATTATGTATGCTGAATTAAATACTAAATTAGATTATTGTCACGAATGTGGATATACTGGAGAAATTTTAATTGATGATAATCTTGAATGGTATTGTCCTGAATGTGGAAACCGTGACCACGCGAAGTTAAATGTTGCAAGAAGAACTTGTGGTTATATTGGATCTAATTTTTGGAATAAAGGTCGTACTCAAGAAATAAAAGAAAGAGTTATTCATTTAGATAATAAGGATGCTTAATTATGAGATATAATAAAATTAGAAAAATGGATATATCTAATGGTCCAGGAGTTCGAGTTTCAATCTTTATGCAAGGTTGTGCCTTTAATTGTAAAAATTGTTTTAATCCAGAAACTCACGATTTTAATGGTGGATTAGAATTTAATGATGAGGTAATAAATAAAGTTATTGATTTAGCTAATAAAGACCATATTGCTGGTCTTTCCATCCTTGGTGGTGAACCTATGCATCCTAAAAATATTGAAGCAACAGCTAAACTAGCTAAGATATTTAAAGCTACATATCCTAATAAAACTGTATGGGTATGGTCAGGATTTTTATTTGAAGATTTAAAAGATAAAGATGCTTTAAAATATATTGATGTTTTAGTTGATGGTCAATTTAAGGATGAACTTAGAAATCCAATGCTTCATTGGAAAGGTTCTTCTAATCAAAGAGTTATAGATGTTCAAAAATCTTTGAAAGATAATAAGATTATTCTATTTGAAGAAGAATTAGTTAATAGTTAAAAAAAATTGCTGATTGCAATTTTTTTATTTTAAATTCTCTATTTCATTTTTTGATAATCCAGTTAAATCGATAATGTCTTCTATGGAGTCACCACGATTTAACATTTTTTTGGCTATTTCAATTTTACTAGCTTTTGCACCAGCTTTCTCGCCTTCAATGATACCTTCTTCAATGCCTTCTTTACGTGCCAAATTTAATTCTGTATTCTTTTGGAATTTTAAATCATCTTCATAGCTTATGAAACTGACAAAATTTTTATCTTGATTTAATTTTTTGATTTTACTTTTTAATTTTTTCACAAAAGCATC
>CANQZH010000093.1 GCA_947628245.1 uncultured Bacilli bacterium
CCATTTTGTAAACGGGCAACCTGTTCTAAATCATAATTACTTTTAGCTTGTTCTAAAGTAAAACGAGCCCTTTCTAATTCTTCTTTTTTCTTATTAATATCTTGTTTATTTTTTTGTTCATTTTCCCATTTAGTTCTTAAAGTTTGTTCTTCAGCTTTTAAATCTTTTAAAGATATATTAATTTCTTCTAAACGAGCCTTATTAATTTCATCTTTTTCTTTCTTTAAAGCTTCTTTTTCAATTTCTAAACTCATAATTTTTCTTTTTAAATTATCAAGTGATGCGGGTTCACTATCAAGTTGCATCTTAATTGTTGCACAAGCTTCATCAACTAAATCAATTGCTTTATCAGGTAAATAACGATCAGTAATATAACGATCAGATAAAGTAGCAGCAGCAATTAAAGCATTATCTTTAATTGTAACTCCGTGAAATATTTCAAAACGTTCTTTTAAACCTCTTAATATTGTAATCGTATCCATTACAGTAGGTTCAGTAACTAAAACTTTTTGAAAACGTCTTTCTAAAGCTCCATCTTTTTCAATATATTTACGATATTCATTTAAAGTAGTTGCCCCAATAACGTGAATTTCACCTCTAGCAAGCATTGGTTTTAACATATTACTTACATCCATAGCTCCTTCAGCACCAGTACCAACAATCATATGAATTTCATCAATAAACATAATGATTTTACCATCACTATCTTTAATTTCTTTTAAAACAGCTTTTAATCTTTCTTCTAATTCACCACGATACTTAGCACCCGCGACTAAAGAGCCTAAATCAAGTTCCCAAACAGTTTTATCTTTTAAACTATTAGGAACATCTTTTTTCACAATTCTTTGAGCAAGACCTTCAACAATAGCCGTTTTACCAACACCAGGTTCTCCAATTAAAACCGGATTATTCTTACTTTTACGTGATAAAATACGTATAACATTTCTAACTTCTTCATCACGTCCTATAATCGGATCAACTTTATTATCAACAACATTCTTAGTTATATCACGACCATATTTTTCTAAAACGTTTTCTTCTTTTTCATACATAACTATCCCTCCTTTAAAACTAATTAAATTATAAAACAAAAATTAGCACTTGTCAACATAGAGTGCTAATTTTTGCTATTTTAATTAAGGAGCAACAAACGGATTTTCAGGTGTTCCTAATGCATCAGATATTGTCGTTGAGGGTTTTAGAAACCCAACAGGCCGAACCACTTGCACACCGCCCGTATTGTTATCGCCATTCAAGTACCCGCTAGGAACGAGAAGGAACACAAGGTTCGCACTAGACGAGCTCGGAACTGGATTTAATGTCCATTCATAACTACTTGGTGTTAACCAATCGGCTTCGTAGCATCCATCATTTTTATAATCATACATACTTTTTGCTAAACAAGTTGTTCTTACACTTTTTCCTACTGCATAGCCAAAATCACTTGGATTTATTAAGCCTATATATCCATCCCATTTTGTGGCTCTTTCTATTTCATCATTACAATATTTTCCACCACCTTGATTAGTACAATATTGTTTGCCATCTATATCTCCTCTTTCAGCCTGGTATGTTGCACTGGCTGTCCATTCTGAATTATCCTTTGTTGCAAATGTTCCTGTGTTCCACCTTACTTTGGCTAATTTATTTCTTGCTTCTTCACTTATTCCACTACTTGTAAAATCACAAGCAATATTAGTATTATTGTAACCACTATAACATCTTCCACTTTCATTATTCCAATACAAACTATTTCCTATTTCTCCATCTTTAGTATACACACTTTCAGGATTTAATAGTTTCATTATATCAGCTTGACTCCATTCATTTACTCCATGACCATCATTAACTCCACTTGCTGATGTATCCCAACTATATGAACCTATACTATCAGCTCTTATTATCTTTATTAAATCTTCTTCACTACTTGTTTCAGCATTATATACATTTTTCATTACTCCTATAATACGCCATAAAATTGGATTTCCATCACTGTCTTTATCGCCTATATCTATATAGTTATTTGGACTAGCTCCTACATATCTTAAGTTTTTATCATCGGTATCATCATACATTAATTGTGGTTCTTCATTTTCATCATCTTTTTTTAATAACTGACAATCTATGCTATCAGGTTTCTCATTACATACTTCATCAGAGCGTTTAGGTTCTTCTCCTATTGTACTTTCTATTACTACTTTTGATTTATAGGTTTTATTCATTGTATCATCAGTTACTTCTACATCGCCATCTAACCATATTCTAAGTTCATAGCTTTTCTCACCATTTGGTTCTAATTTTCCACTTGTTATTGTTCTTCCCTCAACTGTATCTTCTAACTTTAAATCTTCGTATTCATCATAACTGCTTAATTTTTGAGGATTTTTCTCACTATCAACTTCATTTAAAGCTATTTTTACAAAATCACTATTTAAATCAGTTACAGTTAACATCTCTAAACTTATTGTATAATCAGCATATTCTTCACAATTATTTTTTACAGTAAAAATAAATGGTTCTAATTGTAATCCATCACTATCACTTATGGGATATGCTTTTGGTAAATTGATATCATTTAATTGATTTTCCATTGTCACATTTAAACAAGCTGAATTTACAACGTTTACTCCTGTTTGTTCTTTGGTTAGTCTCCAATAAGCATAAGTTACTCCTAATACAATTATGATTGCTCCTATTATTCCTAATGTTGTAAATAATATTATCTTATTTTCTTTTTTATTTTTTTCCATTTAATATTCCTCCTATGATAATTAAATCATACCATACCCCCCCCCCAGCATATCTCATAAGGCAAGAGAAAGTTTTTATGGTAGAAACTCAAAAGTTAAATTGTATGAAAATTCCATTCAATTTTTATTTGTCTACTAGAAGAATCTTCATCAACTTTTCCAATAGTGATTTTTTTAATAAAAGCATCTAAAATTACTCGATTTAAACATTTAATATCTTTATATTTTTCAAATATTTTTTCCTTTTCAGATTGTTTATTTTTTTCAATTTCCAATTGCTTTATTTTTTCTTCAATATCTGCAATCCTATATTTTAATCTTTCTAATTCCTTTGAATTGCTTTCTTTTAATATATTAAATTCATCTTCATTTATAACTTCATTAACTTTATCATCATATAATTTAACCAACACATTTTTTTTCTTATCAATATTCCTTGCAATGTTTTCTTTTTCCTTTTGTAAATTGTTTATTTCATTTTCTATATTTTGATAAACATTTTGGGCATAGTATTCTTTACTGATACTAGTCGCACTGTAGTATTTATTTATTTGTTCGGTTATATTAGATGTAATATATTCTGTAAACACTTCTAAATCAATGGAAGTATTATTGCCACAGGCATGTCTACCAGATTTACAATGCAAATATTCTTTTTTTCCATTTTTCAAATTAGCCCTATTTTTTATAAAAGATTTACCACAACACTCACAATACACTTTTTTAGAAAACAATGATATTTCACCATTTTTTTGTGGTCTTCGTTTCGATTTAGCATCAAATAATTTACTAACTATTTTAAATGTTTCTAAATCAAGATTAGCCTCATGACAATGTGGAACCTTAATCCATTCACACTCTGGTTTAGGAACAGGAGTTGAATCTTTAAAACTTCTTCTTTCTGTTTTACCTTGAACTAAAGTGCCTATCTGCGTTTCATCAGTCATAATTGTTCTAATCATTTTTGCAGTCCATCGTTGTTTATATGGCAAAATTAAGATGTCACCTTTTGAAATATGAGTAGATGTTAAGCCATTCTTTTCTTTAATTTCTTCCACTGAAAGATAAAATTTATTTGCAATTGATTTTAATGTATCATTTTCTTCAACTTGATAATTTAAACAAGCAACTCTATTTTTCCCACGATTTACTGGTAAACCTTTTTCAGTTTTATAATCTGCTGGTGTTAAAAATCTTTTCTTCATTAATACTTCTATTACTTGTCGCATTGATTTTCCTTGTTTTAGCATTCCAGCCATTAATCTTATTGCTTCTCTTGCATACAAATCTGGTATTAAATGGTGTTTATCATTTGGGTCAATAAAATAACCATACGGTGCAACACTACCAGTAAATTGCCCATTTCTTTTCATATTATTTAATGTTGCTCTAGTGTTTTTTGAGGCATCTTCTACATACCACTCATTTACTAAACCGTTAATTTGCCTTGATTTTTTACTTTCTTGATCATTTGAATCAGTTTTATCTACCAAGCCTAAAAATCTAACATTCCACTCTGGAAATGATTTATGTAAATACTTTTCTACCATTTCCATACTTCTAGTAAATCTTGATTGACTTTTACATAGGACAATTTCAGTATTTCCAACTTCAGCAAATCTTATGGCTTTTAACCATTCTGGTCTATTGTCATCACACCCACTTATATCTTCTTCACAAAAAATTCCAACAACTTTCCAATTTTTGCTTTTACACTCATCTAATAGTAGTTGTAATTGATTTTTTATACTTCCAGATACATCACCATCTTCTAAATCGCCATCTTCTTGAGATAATCTAATATATAAAATAACTCTAAACTGTTCACCGACTTGAATTGCTCTATGAACAATTTTTCCAGTTTTATTAAAACACGTTAAATCATTTGACTTCGTTATATCTAAAAGTTGACGGATATTAGGTGATACATAACGCAATTCTTCTTCATCTAACAATTCTTTCAATCTTTTTAATTGCACTTTATCAACGTTTAAATCTCCTATATTATTATATTTTAATTCCTTAGTATTATTATCTAATTCACCTTCCTTTATAACACTTAATATCATTTATCCCATTTCTCCTTTACATAGCAATGGAATTTCCATTTTAAAATAAACATTAAATGCCTTCATAATACTAAGGCTATTATACCGTGGCAATTTCATTTTCACAATGCCTTTTATCTATTGAAGTTTGAAGTGAATTTAATTCTAATTCTATAATAAT
>CANQZH010000094.1 GCA_947628245.1 uncultured Bacilli bacterium
GTTTCATAAGCTACGAAGATGATTTAAAATTCCAAAAGAATACAGAATTAAATTTAGCACGTAAAGAAGGCATTGAAAAAGGTATCATTGAAGGCGAAAAAGCTAAAAGTTTAGAAATAGCCAAAAAAATGTTAAATCGTGGTGACTCCATAGAAAACATTATCGAATTAACTGGATTATCCAAAAATGAAATTGAGAATTTAAAGTAAAAGTTACTAACCATTAATAAAAAAAATCATAAACTATTTTGAGAGGAGTAGTTTTTATGAATCCATATTATTATCGTGAACGTAATCGTTATTATCCTAACTATAATGATGATCGTTTTATTTTTCCATTTTTAGTTGGAGCTGTAACTGGTGGAGCTGCAGTTGGTTTAACAAGACCTCGTCCTATTTATAATGTCGCACCTAATCCAAATTATGGCCCAGGACCAGGATATTATCCTCCAAGACCATATGGTAATTATTCTTATAATTATTATATTCCTTATTGATAATGGATATGAAATGTTTTACTTTTTTTAGTAAAACTTTTCTTTTGGTCTAAAATAATTCCTAAAAAAGCAAATAAAACAATCATAAATGAACCACCATAACTTAAAAAAGGTAAAGGTATACCTATTATAGGTAATAAACCTAAATTCATTCCGATATTTTCTAATTGACTAAATATAAAAATAGTTAAAAAAGCTTCAAAAAAAAGTTTTTTTACTTGATTTTTCTCTCTCTTAAAAAAATCTATTAAACAATAGTCTAAAATTAAATAACAAAATAAAATTAAAATTGGTCCAAATAAACCTAAAACATTACTTGAAAGAGCAAAAACAAAATCTGTTGGAGCTTCGGGAATATATATACCAGGATTAATTAAATTAAAACTAATTAAAGGTGCACTACCTAATGCTGTAATAGCATTTTCAATTTGCATTCCCTCACCAAAAGCCAAAACTCTTTCTATTCGATAAAAAAAACTTGTTCCTATTAATTTAATTAATAAATCTCTTTCAAAATAATAACAATAAAAAAATGTTCCTATTATCCCCAAAATAATAAACAAAAAAAGCCAAAACCATTTTTTAGATATTTTGGTATTCCATAAAATAACAATGGTTATCAATAAAAAGAAAATAATAGCTCCTGTATCAGGTTCAAAAAAAACTAAAATAGAAGGCAGTAAAAAAAGAATAATCACTTTAACAATAAATTTAAATTCATCTTTTAATGTATAAAAAGTCCTATTAGAACAAAAACTTGCCAAATAAAGAGCATAAGATAGTTTCATTAACTCACTTGGTTGAAACTGAAACTTACCGATTAAAATCCACGCTTTAGCCCCGTTTACATTTTTGCCGATAAGCAAGACTAACATCAACATTACGACATTTAATAAATAAAACAACCAACTATAATGAAACAAAATTTTTTTAGGAAAAAAATAGAAAAAAGTAAATACTAAAAATCCGATACCTATCCACATTAATTGTTTTTCAAAATGATTAGCAAATAACGTACTTATAAACTTAGCGTGATACATTAAAAGAAGACTAATCATTAAAATGATTAAGAAAAAAATCCCAAAAATAAAAGTTGTCAATTTTCTTTGTTTATTCATAATAATAATATGTGTCAAAAAAAATTAAAATAAACATAAAATGATAAAAAGAGGTGTTTAATTTTGAAAAAAGATTTACCAAGTGTTTATTCTAATCCTATTGAAAAAGAAATAAAAAATAATACTGAGTATTATTATGGTAGCTTAAGAAGCGAAAACATCGTAAAACCTAAAAATATAATTCAACAAATAAATAATATATTTGCTAGTAAAGATTTTGTTTATAAGAAAAAAGTTAGAGTTACAACCATTGATGAAACAACAGATGTTACTTTAGTAGGCCGTAATACCACATCATTATTAACATTAGAAAATAAAACCATTCCTATATCTAATATAACTGACATTGAAATCTTAAACTAAAAAACACCTTTAACTGGTGTTTTTAAATTAATTGATCAATATATCTTTTTAACTCTTTAGCATCCTTGCCAAAAATAATTTTTAATTGATTATCAATTTCCACAATTCCTTTAGCGCCTAATTTAGTAATTGCATCTTTATCTACAATACTAACATCTTTTAAAATAACCTTAAACCTTGACATATTACATTCAGCATTAACAATATTGTCTTTACCTCCTAAATAAGTTATTAATTTATTAGCTTCAATATTAAAATCTTTACGCATTAACTTAGCAATTATTAAACTAATAAAGATTAAACTAATAATAATAATAACATATATTACCCATTGATCCATTTCTATCTAACCTCTCTTAAGAAAATTATACTATACTTTTTTTAAAAATGCACTATTTTTAAAATTTAACATAAATTAATAGTGAGAATATAGGAAAGGGGAAAATGTTATGTGTAACAACGATAATAATTGTAACTGCATCTGTGAGATACTAAATGTCATCTTAGTTTTACAACAAAATGCGTGTCCAGATTCTTGCTTAGATTCTTGTGATCGACCAGTACTTGGTGGAGGACCTAACTGCTTAGTATGTAATACTAGACCAATTCAACTTTTCACTTGTGGATCTAATGGGACAGCTTTATCAATGCCAACAACTAAAGATCCTGTAGTGCCTCAAACTACCTCAAATGTTTTTAGGGTAGAAAAAGTAGATAACAATTGCTGTACTTGCCGAGTATTAGAAGAAAATCCAGATACAACAAGCCTAAATCCTTATGTTGCAACTAATTCATTTTTTACTATTGATTTAAGTTGTGTTTGTGCTTTGAGATGTCTTTCTGATACATATATCGAATGTGTTTAAAATGAGAAAACTGCTTTGCAGTTTTTTTATTTGGTTATTTATGTTATACTATAACTAGAAAGAATAAAAGGTGTTAAAAATGCAAGATTTATTAAATAAGACTCAAGAATTAGAAGATTTAGCAGTTTCCATAAATGATGTTATAAGTGAATATACTAAAATAATTATGAAAATTGAAGAAATTCACTTTTTACAACTAAAAATTGAAACAAAATTAGAAATGAATTATGACCTTCAAAATGAATACAATAAATGGAAAAAAGAAAAATTAAACTTAATTTTTTGGTTTATTCGTTTAGGAAAATATATTGCTGGTCTAAAAAAACAAAACATTACTTTAACTGAAAGTGAACGTACTAGTCTTAAAAATCTAATGCAATTTTTAACTAAATATAATCTTATCTGTCAAGAAGAAAGTGAAAGTCCTATTAAAGATAAAATTGAAATTCAAATTAATAGTTTATTTCAAAATATTTTCAAGACTGATAAAAAATTAATTAAAGGTAAAGAAATAGTATCTAAAATAGTTCCATATTTTGATTATAATTCAAACAAAAGTAATCATAATTATTTTAAAGATTCTTTTAAAATTAATTTACATACTAATCTATATAGTGATGAAAATTTTGATTTACCAACGTGTTGTTATTATGATAGTAATATTCCTCGAAAAGTTATATCTTTATTAGTAAATGATGGTAAACAAAATGTAATTATTAATAGTGAAGAAGAATTAACTAAAATAAATGATTATCAGATTGTAGGAGTCTATGCTTCTTGTTTAGATATAGTTGAAGGATGGTATAAATTTGAAGATATAAAGAAAAATAATTAAGGATGATGCTAAATGCTAAAAAATAAAAAAATAAAAATATTATTAATAATAATTCAAACTATCAGTTCATATCTTTTATCAGTTTATATGATTTATAATCATCTTGCTTATTCTTTAATTTTTAAACCTGATATATTTCTATTTATTTTGCTTTGGATTATTAGTTTTTTTATTATATCATATTTAATTTTTCCAATTAAAAAAGTAAATAATTTTATTTTTGAAAAAAGATATTTTTTAGCTTTAATTTTATTTTTAGTATTAGTTTTAGGAAAGTTTAATGGAAGCTCTTATGGAATGTGGGATACTTATATTGAACCTAATTATCCTGTAGCGTCGTTAAATCCTATTGTAGGAAAAAAAAGAGGAATAAGAAGTGATGAGTGGTTAGTTAATTCGTCTCACGTTTTATCACAGTTTAAAAATAACTTTAATTATTTTAATGATTTGGCTAGAGCTAGTAATACTGATATGTTTACAACTTTACCAGTACCTGTTAAAAGTATAATGATTGTTACAAAACCTTTTTTAATTGGTTATTTATTTTTAGGAAAAGATTATGGAATGGCTTTTTATTGGTGGAGTAGATTAATTGTTTTGTTTTTAGTAACTTTTGAATTTTTTAGAATTTTTACTAAAGATAAAAGAAGTGTATCTTTATTAGGAGCTGTTTTAGTTACTTTTTCGCCAGCTATTTTTTGGTGGTATTCACAGTATTTAATTGAACAGTTAATAGGGGCTAATATCGCAATTATTATGTTTTATAAAATGTTACATACTAAAGAAAAAAATAGAAAAATATTATATTCTTTAGGAATATTTTTAGGTTTTTCAATGTTTTTCTTTACTTTATATCCTGCTTGGTTAGTGCCTTTAGGTTATTTTTATCTTTTACTTGCTAGTTATATTTTATATGATTATCATAAAAAAAATAAAATTAAAATTAAGGATTTAGGATATTTATTAATTCCCATTAGTATGTTTATTATCTTTTTAGTTATTTTCTTTACTAAAAGTTATGATACTTATAAAATTATAAGTAATACGGTTTATCCTGGACAAAGATTATCTGTAGGTAATGAGGGTGCAAATGTTTTATTATATTATCCTTTTTCTATCTTTTATCCTTATTTAGAAATGAGTAATCCTTGTGAAGCATCAACTTTTTATTCTTATTTTCCATTAGTAATAATTTTAGGTATTTACGTTTTAATTAAAGAAAGAAAAAAATGGCGAGATAATTATTTATTAATTGGAGTGATAAGTTTAATTATTCTTTTTACGCTTTTTG
>CANQZH010000095.1 GCA_947628245.1 uncultured Bacilli bacterium
GAAAAGAAAATTAGAAAAGTATATGCTAATTACAAACAAGAAGATAGTCCTAAAGAAACTAGTATGATGAATAAAGCAATGACTTGGTATGGTATTGAAATGAAAACTCTTACTGATACTAGTAATTCTAAAATTGCTGAATTATTAATGCAAGGTACAAATATGGGAATTATTGAAGGAAGAAAACTTTTAAACAATAAAAATGTTGATCCGGAAATTGAAAAATTAATAAATGAATATGTTACAATGCAAGAAGATTCAGTAGAAAATTTAAAAAAATATTTATAATGGCTAAATGCCATTTTTTTACATTAACTTTATTTTATTTACTTGAGTTTAATTATAACTTTTGATATGATTTTAGAGAAAGGAGAATTAAATAATGCGTTATGGTTCTTATGGTACTGAATTAGTTTCATCTAATAGTACGACTTCAGCTGGAGTTTGGACGATTGTTAGCTTATTAGTTGCAATATGTGCTGCTATTGTACTATACTTTACTTTTTTAAATAAAAATAATGCTAAAAATTATCAAGGCTTTACTAAAAAACTATATGATTTTCTAGCTTTTTCAACTTTAAGTTTAGAAGCTATTTTAAAAATTTGTTATTTAGTAATTGCTATTTTTATAACTATTACTTCATTTAGTTTTATTAGTACTAGTATTATAGCTTTCTTACTTTATTTAGTAATTGGTAATGTAATCGTTAGAATTCTTTTTGAAAGTGCTTTATTAATTATTATGATTTATCATAAATTAAATGAAATTAATGAAAAGATGCCTTCTAAAAAAGAAAGTAAAAAAGAAGAAAAATAAATGAGTTGAAAAAACTCATTTTTTTCATATATTTTTATAAAAGGGGGTTGTTTATTTGAAAAACATAACCTCAAATATCAATCCTACTGTTTTTTCTTGGTCAGCTATAGTTGTAGGCACCATCTTATGTGAAGAACTAAATGTCTTAGAACAAAATGCCATTGGTAACTGGATTATTTTACTAGGTGATTATCTACTTACCAATGCTGCCCAAATAGCGGTTTTACAAGCAGATGATGATAATAATAATCAACCTTTAGATAATGATCAAAAAATGGAATCTTTAAAAAAAGCCATCAAAAAAATAGAAGAAGAAATTGAAAATTTAAAAAACAATTAATCTTCTCCTAAATTACTTAATTTTTGATAAACTTTTTTAAAACAAGTTAAAAAGCGATAAACTTCATCAGTTGTTGTTAAATAAGATAAACTAATTCTTATTGTACTCATAGCTCTTTTTCGATCATTATAAATTGCCATTACACTTGTTGATAACTCATTTGAAGCACACGCGCTATTAGTACCAAGATAAATATCATATTCTTCCATCGCGTGAATAAATGTTTCAGGTTTAATATTTCTTAAACTAATATTTAAAATATGCGGAATACATATCTTAGTTTGATTAATCATAATACCATCAATTTTTTTTAAATCATCAACAATTATGGAATTTAATCTTTTAACAAAATTTTCTTTTTTTTCTACATCGCTAGTTGCTAATCTAATTGCTTTAGAAAACGCTACTATTAAAGGAACAGCTGGTGTCCCAGGATTATAAATCGAACCACTTCCATATAATAAAGGACTCATTTTAACACGTTCACTTTTATATAATAGCCCTATCCCTTTTGGTCCATAAATCTTATGAGAAGATGCTGTAGCTAAATCAACATCGTGAAAACTTACTGATACTTTACCTAAAGCTTGAGTCATATCACTATGTAATAAAGTACTACTATTCTCTTTTTTAATAATTTGTCTAATCATTTTAAGAGGTTGTCTAGCCCCAGTTTCACTATTTACTGCACATACACTAACTAAAATAGTATCTAATCTAATTTTATTTTTTAAATCTTCAAAATCAATTAAACCTTCATCAGTATTATTAACATAACTTACTTCAAAACCAATAGTTTCTAAATAATCACATATTTTATAAATAGATGGATGTTCTAACTTTGAAACAATAAGATGATTACCGTGTTTCATATTAGCAAGACAAGTTCCAATTAAAGCTAAATTATTAGACATTGTTGCACTTGAAGTAAAAATAATTTCACTTTCTAAAACGTGAAAAATATCACTAATTTGTTTAATTGCACTATTCATCAAAGTTTTACTTTTAACTCCTAAACTATGTAAAGAATTAGGATTTCCTGTAAAATCTTTAGTAGCTCTTATATATGATTCTAAAACTTCATAACTAACTGGTGTAGTTGCACTATAATCCAAATAAATCATAACTATTCCCTTCCCTCTAACAAAATAGAACGTATTTGATCCCAATTATAAACTCTTCTAATACCTAAACTCTCTAATTCTTCAAATGAATATTTTTGATTATGTTTATGATCTAATAATAATCTAGTTTTTCCATAACCATTTTTTAAATTAGATACTTTATCATCAATCTTAATATCACACATAATTAAATCTTTAGAACTAGTTAAAATAATTTTCTTAGGATCAATAAAAGGCATATTTTTAATAATCCATTCATATTTATATTTAGCAGATACACTACAAGCTAAAACTCTTCTTGGATCAACAAAAGCCGCACATATATAAACATCATAATAATTACACAATTCTTTAATAGTTTCAATTGCATTAGGTAACTTTAAAATATCTTCATAAATATTAACATTTTGATAAAAATAATCTAAAAAAGCTTCTTTTTCTTCACCTAAAACATCTTCAACATAATAAGAATCAATATCTTCAGCTTTATAATTAGTATGTTTATAATCATTAACAGCCTTTAAATATCCATCCATAACAATAGTTTCATCTAAGTCAATCATAATCTTTTGCATCTTTATAACTCCTAATCTTGATATTCACTAAGTAATTTTTTATAAATACCCGGTTCAATAACATTAATAGCCTTAATAGCATTTTCTAAAGATTTTTTAAACTCTCCTTGATAGAAAAAATCTTCAGCTCTAGTTAAAGCAATATTAACTTCTTCTTTAATTGGTCGATAACGATTTCCATAAACAATAGTCACTTCAGCCATCTTAGCAGTTTTAACAACTTCTTTAGTCGTATTATATACTTTTAAAACTAAATCTCTAGCTGTATCTACTCTTATATTTAAAGCTTTAATTGATAATGGAACTTTCTCTAATTCTTCAACTAAATTTTGAATAGCTTCAGTAGCTTCACTTAATTCAACAAAATAATGATCAGGAATAACTGGTAACTTAAAAGAACGCATTTGTAATTTAGCTTGATTTAAAATTTGTTTCATCTCATCTAATTGATCTCTAGCCCTTAATTCATCTTCTTTTAGACTACCTAAACTTCTTAAAGCATAATCTAATTTTTCTTCACTCTTACTAACTTTTAAATTTAATAATTCCATTTCTTTACCTAAATGAGAATAACTAGATTTATGAGCCCGATGATTTTCAATTATTTCATCATATTCTTTACGTTCCGTATCTAATTCACTTTTAATAGTATAAACAACTAAAACTTCTTCATCAGTTAAATCATAACTATACTTAATATCTTTTAATTTTTTAATTAAAGCTTCATTAATTTTAACTAATTTAGTTAATTTAATTAATATTGAACGAGAATAATCTTCAAATATTTTCTTACTAATTCGTTCTTTATCAAAATCTTGATAAATAGAATCAAAATAATCAACCATTGTTTTTAATTCAAAAATAGAATCTTCAATATTTAAAACATTTAACCTTTGAAAAATATCAGCAATTTTCTTATTAGATTCAGTTATATTATAATCTAAATTTAAATAATCAAGATTATAACCATTTTTCTCCATTTTTAAAGCAATTGATTTAATATCTTCAATTTTTTTAGGAATAATACTTTTACCAATTGTAATAATAGATGGAGCTTCTTCAATAACTAATTTTAAATTACCAATTAAATCATCAATAGCTTTAACAATTTTACCAACTTCTTGATAAGCATTTTTTTCCATCGAAACTTCAAAAGCCGAAAAAAACTTATCCACATTTTCAAATTGTAATTCAATTGGACTAGATACTAAACTATAATCATTTTTATGATCGTGATATTTTCTTAAAATTTCCCGATAACTAGCTTTAAGTTTAGTAATAGTTTCTCTATTCCTCTCTTCACTTAAAGTTATTTCTTTAATTTCATCTAGTAAAAAATTAGATTTAGTTTTAGCATAATAAATATCTAATTCCGTTTCATTTATTTTTTTAGCTAAAGCTTTATAATCTTTATTTTCATATAATTCTTCTATTTCTACTAATTCATCAGTTATCTTAGCTACATCAACTTCTTTTATTTCATTAAATCGATCAATAAAAGAATCATATTTTTTATGCATTACTTCATTATTAATTAAAGGTTCTACTTTATTTAATTCACTCATAATAGAACCAGAAATAATTAAATTTTTTTCTCGTTCTAAATCTACAATTTGTTTATGATAATTATTTTTTTCTTTTCTCGATAAGAAATTAAGGGCAACTATAATTGCAATTATTGTAAGTATATATGCTGCTACACCTAGGATAATAATCATTTCCCCACTCATAATTTCCCTCCTATCCTCTCATAAACATTTTATCACATTTTGACATATTTAAAAGATTTATTTATAAATTTTGTCAAAAAATAGTTGCAGAGTAAAAATAGTTTTGTTATAATCAAATTGTTTTAAACAAATGGCGAGATAGCTCAGCTGGCTAGAGCGATCGGTTCATACCCGATAGGTCGGGGGTTCGATCCCCTCTCTCGCTACCATTAGGAATTTTGCTCGAACTTTTGATTTTTGAGTTTGATAAATAACTAATTCAGAAATGG
>CANQZH010000096.1 GCA_947628245.1 uncultured Bacilli bacterium
AAAGCATATATAAAACCTGAAATACTTAAAACTACTATTACAAAAATAATAATTATTAAATAAGCATCTTTTTTTAATCGTAATTTTTTTTTCATATTCTAGCTCCTATTACAATTATAATTATTTTCTTAAATCTTGGCAATAGTCATATTTTGTTATTACTACATCATAGATTTAACTAGGGTGATTTTAGTGATAAAAAATTTTGCTAAAAGAAAATTTGTTGTTACCTCTTTTGCTTTTCTAATTTTTTTTATTACTTTGCTTTTTCCTAATTCAGATGAACACCATATTATGCAAAATACCACCTACATTAACGGTTTTACTACCCCCATATATTTAATAAATAATGAAAAATATGTTTCAAGAACCGAAGTTGTAACCAAAAATACGGAAATAATTAGTAAAATTCAAGAACTTCTTTCCTTTTTAACTATTGATAGTCAAAATAATATTTATCTTCCAAATATCTTTCAACCAATCATCCCTAAAGATACTAAAATTTTAAGTTTAGACATTCAAGATAAAATTCTAAAAATAAATTTCAGTAAAGAATTTTTAAATGTTTCACCAAATTTAGAAAATCAATTAATTGAAAGTTTAGTTTATACATTTACTGATTTAGAAGAAATAGATGGTTTATTAATTTTTGTTGAAAGTAAATTATTAGAAGAATTACCAAACTCTAAGAAGAAATTACCACCAGTTTTAACTAGAGAAATCGGCATTAATACAATTTATAATATTGAAAATATCAAAAACGTTCAAAAAACTACTACTTATTATTTAGCTTATGAAAATAATATTACATATTATGTACCTGTTACTTTACTTGAAAATAATAATAAAGATAAAGTAGAAATAGTTATTGAAAGATTAAAAAGCAATCCTCATTTACAAACTAATCTAATGAGTTATTTAAATGCATCTACTGAATTAAATAGTTATGAACTTTTAGAAGAAGAAATTAAATTAAGCTTTAACGATGCTTTATATGAAGGCTTAAAAGAAGAACAAATGAAAGAACAAGTAGAATATATCATAACTTTATCCATAAAAGATACCTTAAATGTTAAGAATGTAACTTTAATATCCTAATTTACCTATTAAAAACTGTAAATTCTTAGAAATAGTTGAACCACCCTTATTAACATCATATATACATTTAAAACAACCAAACCAACATTTTCACAGCATTGTTTTACCTCATCAATTGTAAAAATTCTAAAAATGTGATTATCAATATATTTTTCACCATCAATTTCAAATGTAATTTTACTCTCTTCTATTCTCTTCTTTTTATTATAATGCCATTCCATAGTCCTAGTCATATTATCATAAGAATCAATTTTCATTCCAGAGCTTTGAGGATTATGTAAATCAATTATTATTTTTCCATCATCAGTTAAAATATTTTTTAAATTCATAAGAGTTTTTTCTAATTCTTTAAGATTTTTTAAATGATTTAACACCGCAAACATTGAGATTACTACATCATATTTTTGATTAAGATTTATCTCTAATATATTTTGTAAATAAAGATTAGAATGAACTCTAGTTTTAGCAATATCTAACATTTCTTTATTAAGATCTAAACCATCAACTCTAAAACCTTTTTGCTCTAGTAAAGAAGCGTGTAGACCAGTACCACAACCTATATCGATAATTTTATCATCTTGATGAATAAAATTTAGTAAAAATTCTACTTCTTTAACATAATTTTTATTTTTATAAAATTTATCATAATACTTTGCAAATTATTTATATTCCATTTTCTATCTCCTAACAAAAAACATAATAGTCCACACAAAAACATTGTAAAAAACAAAAGTTATAATATTTTATAGAGACATTTAACAGTTTGAGTGCTTGCCTCCGAAAGGAGGTGATGAAATGACTAAAAAAGATTTTCTAATCTTTGCTTTAATCATTATCATCCTTCTACTTATTATTCTATTATTTAAATGATAATGAATTTTAAAAAGATAATGCACTCAATCAAAAAAGATTAAGTGCGAACCCTAAAGATTGAGTACTCAACTCTACAATGTTAAGTATCTCTTTTTATTTTATACAAGTTTCCTTTACAAATACATCATAACATAAAGACGACTTTTTAACAAGCTGCTTTTCATTTCCACAAACTATTTTTGATGTAAAGAAAGAAGATTCAACAACTTTTAATAATGAGTTCTTAACTCGTAAATAATAATTTTTTCTCTTTTAAGACCAACTTCTTTATCAAAAAGTGCAAATTCAACAATTACATCTTTTAAATTATGAAAAATTATATAGCTATAAATAAAATTAAAATGAGGAATTTTATTTAATAAAGAATTATTAAAAATATTTGTTTTAATGTTAAATTTTGGATACTTTAAAGCCTCTCTAACTGATGCTTGTGGATCAGTAGTTAATGTCGCATAAACTTCATTATTACTTAAAAATTCTATTTCACCAACTAATAATTGATTATCTACATAATTTATAGAACTCACATTTATAGTAAATATATTATAATCTTTAATTTCTTCTAAGACTTTATTAAAATCAACTTTTAATTTAAATAATCCACTAGCCTTTGATTTATCTCTAATAGCATAATATTGAGCAGGATATTGTTCTAAAAATTTTTTAACTTTAGACTCATCACCACTTTTAAATAGCAGTTTTGGAAATTTATTTAATCCTAAATCATTAATTATTTTAATACTTTGCAATTTATTTTCAATTTTCAAAATATTTCCTCCTCGTATTCACTTTATGAATGTGCAATTGTTCATTATGCATACAAACTATTTAGTATCTATTAATTTTTTATTCAAATTTTCTAATTCTTTTAAAGACTTATCATTTTCTAAAATTTTCATTTGCCTAATAGCTGAATTATTAAGCTTTACCAATCTTTCTTTTTGAGGCATTCCATCGTTAATAAGTTCAGCATTTGTATTTTCTAAATTACATAATATAAGTAAATGCTTTAAATCCGTATAATCTCGAATATTTCCCTCAATATTAGGATTTTTACCTCGCCATTCTTTTGCCGTCATCCCAAATAAAGCAACATTTAAAACGTCAGCTTCCTCTGCGTAAACATATTGCTTTTGTTTTTCAGTTAATTTAGGAATAATATTTTCTTTAATTGAATCGGTATGAATATGATAATTTGATTTAGCAAGCATTCTACTAGCTGTCCAATCAACTTTATATTGATATGCTTCATTCTTTTTTAATCTTTCAAATTCTTGAATAACATATAATTTAAATTCAGGAGATAGCCAACTTGCAAATTCTAAAGCTATATCACTACAAGCATATGTTCCACCATTATTACCTGATTTAGAGATAATTCCGATTGCATTAGTTTCCTTAATCCACTTTTGTGGAGACATATAAAAACTATTTTTACCGGCTGAAGATTCAAAGGTCGTAAATTCGACACCTTTGAAATTTTCATTATTTAATTTTTCCCACAATCCTAAATAAGCAATTACGTCTCTATTTCTCATCCAAGTTTGGATTGGAATTTTTGGTTCTTCAGGATTAGCATATCTTGCCAAATCAGTAAGAGAAATATATTCTTTATTTCCTATTTTCATAACATTAATTTTATTATTATTCACACTAATTTCAGATTTTATTATTTCTTTATTCATTCAAAACCTCCCTTTAAATACATTAAAAATTCTATAAATAATTTTATCATAATTTTAAACATTTTAAAACTCGAACCATAAAAGTCCGACTATGATAGTAGTTATGAAAAAATGACACTTAATTCGCATTTGAATTAAATGTCTTCCTAAAAAAATATTGGGTAGACATTCAACATAGCAAAACTGAATGTTCCCTTTTTTATTTTATGCAAGTTTCCTTGACAAATACATAATAACATAAAAACGCACTTCTATCAAGTACGTCTCTATTTTTACTCGAATTTTCCGAGTTTCTATCAATCTGGTGTTCTTGGGGAGATTCGAACTCTCGACCGATCGCTTAGAAGGCGATTGCTCTATCCAACTGAGCTACAAGAACATTTCTTTGTAACAACTAGATTATAATATATAATATACCCAAATTCAAGCAAAACTTACCCTATTTTTTCGAAAAACGACCTTATTCATCAATATTTTCAAAAAATTCTTTCATTGAAATATTTAATTTTTTAGAAATAATATACAAAAATTCTAAACTAAAAGTTTGATAACTATTATTTTCAATATTAGCAATAGTACCTTCATTATAAGATATTAAATCAGCTAATTGAACTTGAGTTAAATTATGTTCTTTTCTAATTCTTTTTAAATTCTTACCAACTAATACATAAATATATTTGTTATCATTCTTGTTAATTTCCACTTCTACCACCAAGACCATTATCTTATGAACATTCGAAAAATGTACTACATTTAATATATGTTCTTTAGCGATATTTATACGAAAAAAAATAACATCTTCTTACAATGTTATTTTTCTTCTTCTTGTTGTACTTTTATAACTTCTTCGTTTTTATAGTATCCGCATTTCATACAAGTACGATGAGGTCTTATTGAAGCTCCACATTTAGGACAAGTAGTAATAGCTCCTACTTCTTTTTTTAAATGAGTACGACGCATTCTTTTCTTAGTCTTACTTGTTCTTCTAAAAGGAACACCAAATAATTGAAGATTTAGTTTCATTAGTTTCACTCCTTTTCTTTATCATACAACTCCAATAATGGAGCTAATCTTGGATCGATTTCATCTTTTGGTTTTGATCCAACTAGTTCCCAACCATCATGATATTCATTTTCTAAATTACTAGTTGAATAACTAATTG
>CANQZH010000097.1 GCA_947628245.1 uncultured Bacilli bacterium
GATAAAGAAAAAATAAAGGAATACCAAGATGAATATGATGATATATTAGAACTAGCAAAAGAAGAAAATAAAAAAATAAAATCATCATATTATCGAACAAAAAAAGCTAAGCCACTTTATACAAGATTAGTAAAATATAAAAAGAATCATTTATATTTTATTGAAGATTTTCAAATTCCATTTGATGATAATTTAAGTGAAAGAGATTTAAGGATCTTTAAAAATAAAACTAAAGTATCTGGTGGATTTAGAAGTTTAGAAGTAGCTCAATATTTTGCAAATTCTTTATCGATAATAAAAACGTCAATCAAAAGAAATTTAAATCCTTATAAATCAATAATGGATGTATTTGACAGTAAAATTTTATTTAATTAAAAGAGAGCCATTTTTTATAAAGCTCTCGTTTTAGTATGACTTAGTCTGAATAGTTACTGTTTTCTTATTCATTTGACAATAAAAGATATCACACTTTAAATTATTATTATAAAAAGATGTTTGGAAAGAAAGTTTTTAAAGTTAGTTTAAATCCAGGATTTGGCTGTCCTAATATTAAAAATGGGTATGGTTGTATTTTTTGTTCTAATAAAAGTGGAGATTTTGCTGGTAAACCAACTGATGATTTGATTACTCAATTTAATGAAGTTAAAAATGTGATGGAAAAGAAGTGGCCTGATAGTTATTATATTGCCTATTTTCAAGCTGGCACAAATACTTATGCTCCTTTAAAGGTTTTAAAAGAATGTTATGAAAAAGTTTTAAAAATTAATAATGTTGTTGGTCTTTCTATTGCTACTAGAAGTGATGCGATAAGTAAAGAGGTAATGGATTATTTGGAACAATTAAATAAGAAAACTTTTTTAACAATTGAATTAGGATTACAATCAATTCACGAGAAAACTTTAAAATTGATTAATCGAGGTCATACTTTAGAAAATTTTAGAAAATGTGTTTTGGAACTTAAAAAGCGAAATATAAAAGTTGTAGTTCATATTATTAATGGTTTACCTAATGAGACAGAAGAAGATATGATTGAAACAGTTAAATATTTAAATAAATTAGGAATAGATGGCATTAAAATTCATATGTTACATATTTTAAAAAAGACTCCTTTAGCTGATTATTATAAAGATACAAAATTTCATATTTTAACAAAAGATGAATATATTAAAATTGTTTGTCAGCAATTAAGATATTTAGATCCTAAGGTTGTTATTCACCGAATTACGGGAGATCCTACCAAAGAAGATTTAATTGAACCACAATGGTTGTTAAAAAAATTTGTAGTTTTAAATGACATTGATAAAGAAATGAAAAGACTAAATATCTATCAAGGAGATTTAGTCTAAAACATTTATTGAAATAATGGGAAATCCTTTTAAAATAGTAGAATGGGCGATGTCATCGTGACCATTTGTTACTAAATATTCTTCATATTTATTTTTAAAAATTGCAAGTGATTCTTCATTAGTAGTTCCTCTAGCATAATCACAAAAATCAGTGGTACATATTTTACTAATAGGTGAAGTAATATTTTGTTCTTTTAAAAAATCTAAAAAGTTATTACTATTTAAATTAGTAAAGTTAATAGTATTTTTTTCTAAACCATTGGTAAAATCAATATTTAATATAATAAAAATACTAAGCATAAAAGCTATAAAACCAATATTTCGTTTCATAAGTTATCACCTATTTTTAATATGGATAAAAATGTTAAAAAAAAGATGGTATTTTTTACCATTTATAAAATAATGGTATAGCCATCTTTTTCTAATGTTTCTTTTTGAAATTTAAAATTTTTACTTTTTAAAACAATTTTGACAATATTATTTTCTTTTCTTTTTTGATAAGCTAATTTAAAAATTTGTTGTTTTTCATTAGAACTTAAATTTTTATCTATTACATAACAATATTTTTCTTTATTAGATGGAACTTTAAATCCTCGTTCTTCTAAAAGTAGCACTAAACGTTCAAAGCCAATGGAAAAGCCACAAGCAGGAATAGATTCTTTAAGATAATTACCAATCATATTATCATATCTTCCTCCCCCACCTATTGCACTTTCTAAACCTTCAGCTTCGATTTCAAATATTGGTCCAGTATAATAACCCATTCCTCTTACTAGACTTGGATCAAAAATAATTTGAGCATCAACATTAATTAAAACACAGTTAATTATTTCTTCTAAATTAGTAACTATTTCTTCTTCTATAGGTAAATCTTTACAAAACGTTAGAATATCACTATTAGAACTAACTTTATCTAGGTATTTAGAAATACTATCTTCTTTAATATTTAATTTGCTTAATTCTTCTTTAACATTATTAAGGCCAATTTTATCTAATTTATCTAAAATAATTAAAACTTTATCCATTAAATCAAGAGGAATATTAGCATATTCAATTAAAGCTTTTAAGATTCGGCGGTCATTGATTTTTATTTTAAATTGTTTGAAGTCTAATTTTTTTAGAAAAGTAATGACAGCAGTTATTAATTCAATTTCAGCTAAGTTAGTTTTTTCACCGATTATATCTAAATCACATTGCATAAGTTCTCGGTATCTTCCTTTTTGGGGACGTTCAGCCCGGTAAGAATAACCAGTTTGAAATGCCCGAAATGGATAATTTAAATTTTGCATATTATTAGCATATAATCTAGTTAAAGGAACAGTTAAATCATAACGTAGTCCACTATCAACTAAAGAATCTAAATCATTTTGATTACTATTTTCTAATTTATCACCACGTTTTAAAATTTTAAAAATTAGTTTTTCATTTTCTCCGCCTTGTTTGTTAGTTAAGTTTTCAATATGTTCAACACTAGGAGTACCAATCATTTCAAAGCCAAAATTTTCATAGGTATCTTTCATAACTTTTAAAACATATTCTCTTAATTCCATATCTTTGGGAAGAAAATCACGCATTCCTTTGGTAGGAGTTTTTATATAGTCCATTACAATCTTCCTTTCTTTTTAAGATATTTTAACACAAAGTAAAGATGAAAACTATAGATTTAATTAAAAAAGTATAGTAAAATAAGGTTGTTGCTGGGATAGCTCAGTTGGTAGAGCACATCACTCGTAATGATGGGGTCGCAAGTTCGAATCTTGTTTCCAGCACCAGATTGATTATTACTCAAACTCTAGTTTGAGTTTTTATTAAAAAATGTTTTGGGGGTAATTTAATGGATAATATAATAAATGAAATTTATGATGAAGTAAAAAAAAGATGTATGTTACCATCTAATACTTATGGAATTAGAGCTTGGGATCATCATATTGCATTAGTTTATAAAATTGCTTTAGATATTTGTCGTGATTATAAAGCAAATCCTAATATAGTTGCTTTAGGTGCTTTATTGCACGATGTTGCAGCTGTTACTGATAAAGCCTATGCTAAGGAACATCACATAATTGGAGCACAAATTGCTGAAGAGTTATTAACACCTTTTCAAATAAAAAAAGAAGATTTGGAATTAATTAAAAAATGTATTTTAAATCATCGAGGTAGTAGATTAGCTATCAAAAATACACTAGAAGAAATATGTGTAGCTGATGCTGATGCGATGGCTCATTTTTATAGTGTACCTTCCCTACTTCGAATGGTGTATGTTGAAAAAAAGATGAATATAGATGATGGGGCTCTATTTGTTTATAATAAATTGGAAAGAAGTTATAATAAATTATCCGATAAAGGAAAAGAGATTATTTTACCTCATTATCAAGCATCAAAAATTTTATTATTAAAGAAATAATAAACTTTAGATAAATTTTTATAGTTTAAATTATATTAACGAATATTAGAAAGTGAATGAAGATAAATTATAAAAAAAATGAAGTTAATAATTGGAATAATGATATAAGACTTGATTTTAGAACTTGGCTATTTTTGCATTTGACTAAGGCCCTTAAAACTGAGCATATACCTGTTGTAGAAGAAAAAAATAAAAAAGTAATGGATATTAAAGATAGTAAACCAAATGAAATGTATATATTTAAAAATTATGATTAATAAAGAAAATTCTTTTTGATGTATTTAAACGAGATAGACAATGATTTAATAAATTTAGCCATATATACAAGAGGAAGTAAAGGTCAAATTATTGCTTTAAAAGGTTTATGTGAACGGATTATTGTTAAAAGACAAGTTAAAGAATTTTATAATTCTATAACACAGGAACAAATAAATGATATCCATTTGAAAGGTAAATTAACACCATTAGAAGCAGTGTCGCAATGGAAATCTTTTGATTTATGTATCGAAGGAAGCAAAACTAATTTTTCAAAGAGTAGATGTGAATATTTTGATTATAATTGCAATGAATGTTTAATGGAAACTGCTTCACATCAATTAGAATATGATAAAATTAATTTTTCATTAGATAATTCGATAATTAAAGAAAATGAACTTACTAAAAAACTAGTTTCTAATAATAAAATATAATTAGTTTCTAAAAATCGTTTATTTATCTTTTATATTTTTGTTTTAAAAAATTTGTTTTTGAGCAATTGTAATAATATTTTTTTTAAGTTAGAATATTAAACAAGGAGGGTTAAAATGTTTTATATAATTATTGGAGGGGTTGTTGAAGCTGTATCAATTATAAGTGCTAGTATAATTAATATTAATTCATCTTATGAGGATATTTTAGAATTACCTAAAAGTGGTTATAAAATTGATTATGATACTTATGAAAAATATATTAATGAAGTAGTTAGTAACAATAAGAAACAAAATTTAAAAAAAGGGTTATTGTTAATACCGGGAGTTAATGTTATATGTTCTTTTATTAATAAGGCTAAAAATAAAA
>CANQZH010000098.1 GCA_947628245.1 uncultured Bacilli bacterium
CTCCTTAGCTCAGTTGGTAGAGCAACTGACTCTTAATCAGTGGGTCTAGGGTTCGAATCCCTAAGGGGACACCAAAAAGGAATCATTAAAAAACCTATTTTAAAATAGGTTTTTTTTAGGTATAATATATTTAGAAAAGAGGAAAGTTATGAGAAATTATGTTGAAGACATAAGAAAAAAAGGGATTGCTATTGTTGATTTTAATACAAAAGAACAATTAAATAAAATAATTACTGAATGTGAAGAAATACCAAATGTTAATTGGTTTAGAATAAAGTATAAAAATCAAAGTTCAGTTGTTATAAAACCAACTGCTATTCTTACTGAAGATATGTCTTTAAAAGATATGTATTTGGATGCTAAGGTTGCCTATCTAAATAAAAATTATCGAAAATGTTTAGAATTAAATCAAAATATTTTATTGTATGATGCTCCACCTAAAGTTTTTTTACAAATTGCTAAGTGTTATTTTTATTTAGATAAAGCAACATATGCTATGGATTATTTAAAAGTTGCTAGTAGTTTAGATAAAACATTAGAATTAGATTCTTTAATTAAGACTGTTGAAAATAAAATGATAATAGAAAAGGCTCGGAAAGAATCTGATGATTTTAGTTTATATAATATAGATAATTATGAAGAAATAATTAGTTTATATCATAATAGTGAAAGTTTTGATGATATTTTTGCTAAATTGAATTTTGATTTTAATCAAAGAAGTTTAGTATATATTGCTTTTGCTAAAGAATATTATCATTTAGGAATAGAAAAATTAGGTGATAAATACCTTCATTTAGCTGAAAAACAACCTGATAAAAATAAATATATTAACTTATTAATTAGTGAAGTAAGAAAAATGAAGAAACTTTATATTCATAAAGATGTTCCAGTTTTATTATTAAAAAAGAATAATCTTGATGAATAATATTTCTTAAGAAAGGATTGGTGTTTTGATGAAAAAATATTTTTTATCAGCTATTTTGTTTGTAGTTTTAGTTGTATTAACCTATATTTTTGTATTAAAAGGTTGTGATATAAATCTTTTAATTAGTTCAATTAAAAACACCAATCCTTTTTTTATTTTTTTAACAGTTATAGCTGTTTTTGGTTATGTTTTTTTTGGCAGTTTATTTTTAAAAAGAATTTTAGATTATTTTGGTTATAAGGTAAGTTTTTATCATACTTTTGGCTATATATTTACGGAAATTTATTTTTCAGCTATAACTCCTAGTAATATGGGTGGTCAACCTGTTCAAATGATTGAAATGAAAAAAGATAAAATTAATTATCAAACTAGTAGTGTTTTAGTTTTATTTAATACGATGATGAATCGAATTGTTTTAATTTTAATAGCTACTTTGTTTTTTATTTTCTTTAATAAAGAAATATTTAATATTAATTCATTTTATAATTGGGTTGTTATTTTAGGTTATATTACTACTATTTTAGTTATTTTATTATTTGCCGTTTTAATTTATTCTAAAAAAATAGCTAATTTATTATTAAAAATATGTAAATTTTTAATTAATCATTTAAAATTTATTAAAAATAAAGAAAAATTAATTAATAAATTAGAAGAATCTTTAAAAGAATATCATTTATGTTCTAAAATAACTAAAGAAAATCCTAAATTAGTTATAGAATCTTTTTTAATTTTATTATTTCAAAGAATATCTTTATTATTAGCTAGTTATACGATATATCGATCTTTTGGTTTAAATGAATATGGTCTTTTATTAATTATGGCTTTTCAAGTTTGCGTAACTTTAGGTTCTGATTTAATGCCGACACCTGGTGGAGTAATGATTAATGAAGGTCTATTACTAGCGGTTAATAATTTGTTATATGGAGATTCTTTAGCTTTATCTGGTATGTTATTACTTAGAAGTTTTAATTTTTATTTTTTAGTAATTATAAGTGCTTTATTATATTTTGTCTTTCATTATATTAAAAGAAAACCGGCAATTATTAAAGGAGATGACAAATGATGTTTACTGAGGAAGAAGAACAAATTAAAGAAGTTATTATGGCGGCTCGAAAAATGGAAGAATATCTATGGGGTGAATATAATGGACAATGGAATATTGAAGAATGGCGTAGAATGTTTAGAAAAAGAATTCAAAAAATTGATGATATAGATGTTAACAATCCGCATGCTATTATTGAGATGCGTAAAAGATTGATGCAAAATGCAGCTTTAAGTGTTGCTTTAATGAAAATATTAGATACCAAAGGAATTCCACTTAAAGAATGTAATATTCCTTCAAATTTGCCCGAATATTCTGATGAAAGGTGATTGTCTTGCAAATTAAAGATTTAAAAAAAGATTATGATAAAATGCAAGTTAAATATGGAGCAAAACATTTAGATTCAATTTATAGTGGAGGTTGTGAAGAAAATCCTGATATTTGTTTTGTTTTTATGAATCCAACAGGAAGAAATATTGCAAGTGTTAAATCTTGGTTAGGAAGAAAATCACCTTGGCTTGGAACTAAAAATATTTGGCGATTATTTTATCAAACTAATTTATTAAGTGAAGAAGTATTTAAACAAATAGAAACAAAAAAACCAAAAGATTGGGATTATGAATTTTGTGATTATGTTTATGAAGAAGTTACTAAAAATAAAATATTTATCACTAATTTAGGTAAATGTACGCAAGTAGATGCCAGAGTATTAAAAGATGAAGTATTAAAAAAATATCTTAAATTATTATTTAAAGAAATTGATATTATTAATCCTAAAATAATTATTACTTTTGGTAATCAAGTTAGTTCTATTATTTTAAATCAAAAAATAATGGTATCTAAAAATCGCCAAAAATGTTTTGAAATAAAAATTAATAAAAAAAGATTTAAAGTTTATCCCGTATATTACCCTGTAGGAAATGGGATATTTAATATGGATAAAGCAGTTGAAGATATAAACTGGATAATTGATAATGAATTAAAAAAGGAAGTGATTTTGTGAAAAAAATTTTCTTTGCAACTGAAAATGAAAGTAAAGCCGAAAGATTTAGAAAAAAACTTTTAGCGAAAAATATTGAAATAATTACAATTAATGATTTAAAAGAAAAAATAGATATTGAAGAGAATGGTCAAAATGCTATTGATAATGCTCTTATAAAAGCAAGAGCTTATCAAAAAGTTGTAAATCTTCCAATCTTAGCAATGGACGATAATTTATATATTGATAATATTCCTTTTGATAAACAACCAGGAATGTTTGTTAGAAGAGTTAATGGCAAAAGACTAACTGACGAACAAATGATAGAATATTATGCTAATTTAGCTAAAGTTTATGGTGATAATGGTAAATTAACTTGTAGATGGGTTTATGGCATTGCTTTAATAAATAATAATCAGGAAAAAACTTATACTTGGAGTAAAGAAGATTTTTATTTAGTAGATAAACCATCTAATAAAATAAATCCAGGTTATCCTCTAAATTCAATATCAGTTAATAAAAAATTAAATAAATATTTTACTGATATTACTGATGATGAAAAAAAGAAAGATGAAAGTGATGTTATTGATTTTATATCTAATAATATTCTTTAACATTTAAAAAATATTTAATAAATTAAGTAAAAATTAAAGGATTTATACTTAATTTATTTTTTTCTTTAATATCAAAAAATTTATTATCTAAATTTAGTGAAAAAGAGTATATCATTAAAGATAAAAGTGTTAAAATAGTATTTAATAAATTTATTATTAGTTTATAAGAGAGGATGTGAAAATTTATGCTTAAAAAAAGAGGTGACGAGTTCTTAAAAAACTATATATTAAATAAATTATTAGATTGGAGGTAATTGATAAGATGATGGAAAATAATTTATTAATATATAAAAATAAAGATGGTAATATAACTGTTGATGCAATATATAAAGATGAAACTTTATGGCTTACTCAAAAAGGAATGGCTAAAGTTTTTAATTGTTCTATAGATAATATTTCTTTGCATTTAAAAAATATATTTAAGGATAATGAACTAGATGAAAATTTAGTTGTCGAGGATTCCTCGATAACTGCTTCAGATGGTAAAAAATATAAAACTAAAATTTATAATCTTGATGCTATTATTGCTGTTGGTTATCGAGTAAATTCTAAAAAAGCTACAGAATTTAGAATTTGGGCAACTAAAATATTAAAAGAATATATGATAAAAGGCTTTGCTTTAAATGATGAACGGTTTATAAATGGAAATAAATTTAGTACCAAGTATTTTGATGAATTATTAGAAAGAATAAAAACTATTCGGGCAAGTGAAAGAATGGCTTATCAAAAAATAACCGATTTATTTATTGCAACATCAACTGACTATAATTCAAAATCAGAAGAAGCCTATACTTTTTTTAAAATTGTTCAAAATAAATTGCATTATGCGATAAGTGGGCTAATTGCTTACATTTGACACAAAATAAAGAAATTGAAGATTTGCTTTATTTTAAAGGAATTATAAATAAATATCACATTAAATTAAATACTTATGATAGTGAAGATAATATAATGAATTTAAAGGTTATATTATCTATTATGCAGTAAGAAAAGTAGTCGTGTTCAGATATTTATGTAAAAAAGCAAATTACAAACAATTATAAATATTATTTTTGATTAGTGATTAAGATATGTTTGAAAAAAAGACATATCTTTTATTTTGTGGAAAAAGAAAGCGAGGAATGATATATGAATTATGGAATATTTAGAAGTCAACCAATTATGACTATCAATGATTTAGCACAAATCGGATCACACAACAAAAGAGAAAAGAAAGCATATAAAAGCAATAAAGATAT
>CANQZH010000099.1 GCA_947628245.1 uncultured Bacilli bacterium
CTGTTTTCCTATATGCATTTTAAAGATTCAGGAAGAATATATGGAAAGGGTTGTGGTACATTATCAATGATGTCAAAAAAGTATTATGAAGAAGCATATAAGTTAGGAAAGGATATTTAAGATGGAAAAAATTGATGTATTTGCTCATGTATTATTACCAAATTACTATGAAAAGATGTTAAATATTGATTCTACAATACCTGAGTCTTATGCTTTTACGAATATAGAATCATTAAAAGATTTAAGGGTAAGAAGAAAATTATGGAATGGTACAACGAAACAAATAGTAAGTTATGCTAATATTAATGCTGAAGATTATTGTAATCCAGAAGATGCAGCAAGATTATGTCGTGAAGCAAATGAAGAACTTATAAACTCAGTAAGAGAAAATAACGATATGTTTTCTTATGGAATTGGAATGTTACCTTTTAATAATGTTGAAGAGTCCCTACATATTTTAGATGAAATTGCATCTTCAAAAGAACTTGTTGGTGTTCAAGTTTTTACAAGACATTTAGGAAAAAGTATTGCTTCCGAAAGAATACTTACCAATTTTAAAAAAGTGTGCGCGTCTTGGATTACTTGTTTTACTTCATCCAGTATTTGACTCAAGAAAACCTGATAATAATATTGTGTTTAGTTGGGAATATGAATTATCGCAGGGTATGTTAGATTTAGTAAATGCTGATATATTTAATAAGTGTCCTAACATTAAGATTATTGTTCATCATGCAGGAGCTATGATACCATTTTTTGCGGGTAGAATTGATAATATAATGAAAGATAAAAAAGATGAATTTAAAAAATTTTATGTAGATACAGCCATACTTGGAAATACGAAAGCTTTAGAACTTGCAGTATCTTACTTTGGAATAGATCAAGTCTTATATGGAACCGATGCACCATTTGGAATTATGCCTAATGGTGCGACAAAAGAGATAGAAAGTGCTATTGATGAGTTACCTTTTAGTAGTGATGAAAAAGAAAAAATATATTCTAAGAATTTAAGAAAGTTGTTGATGTAAGGTTTTGCTATGAAAAAATTAAAAATGTTAATTGATATATTGATGTATTTAATTTTCATAATTTTGATGGGACATCATATTACAGATAACTTAATTCATGAAATACTTGGAACAATATTGTTTGTTTTGTTCACCCTCCATCACATTTTAAATTATAGATACTATAAAACAGTATTTAAAGGTAAATATACATTTAAAAGATTGTTTATGTTAATTACCGATTTGCTCTTGTTAATATGTATGCTAGGTATGATTATAAGTGCCATTAATATTTCAAGTGATGTGTTTACTTTCTTAAATATACCATCAACAATATTTGGCAGAAAACTACACATGATTAGTACAAGTTGGGGATTTGTAATAATGTCTATCCATTTAGGATTACATATTGGAATACTTATTAACAAATTAAATAAAAAAATGAAAGATAATACTTTTGAATATGTGTATTACCTAATACTATTTTTAATAGCAGTCTATGGTTTATATAGTTTCATAAGATTAAAGTTTATAAGTGATATGTTCTTGCTTAATGCTTTTAAATTTTATGATTTTAATGAATCACCTATAATATTTTATCTCCGCGCTTTATCATCAAGTTTATTTATAGGTTTAATAACATATTTGATAAATAATTTTAATATGAAAAGAAAGAAGGAAAAATAATAATGAATAAAAAAATAATAGCTTTAATTGTTGCAATAGTAGTAATTGCAGTTGGTTGTATTGGTTTTTGGGTTATAAGTTCTAATAATAACAAAACAGAATCAAATAACAATTCAAATACAAATACAACTGAAAATGGGAATAGTAATGAAAAACAAGAAGAAAATACAACTGATAATAGAACAACTAATGATAAAAAAGTTGCTATCATTTATTTTTCGGCAACAGGTACAACTGAGAAAGTCGCTGGATATATTAAAGATGCAGTAGGTGGTGATTTAATTGAAATTGTACCTTTATATGAGTATACATCAGAGGATTTAAACTATAACAATAATAATAGTAGAAGTACAAAAGAACAAAATGATTCTAGTGCTAGACCTGAAATAAAAAATACTATTAATACTGATAATTATGATGTTATATTTTTAGGTTATCCAATTTGGTGGGGAGATGCTCCAAGAATTATTTTAACATTTTTAGATAGTCATAATTTAGATGGTAAAACGGTAATTCCATTCTGTACTTCAGGTGGATCTGGAATCACTTCAAGTGTAAGTTATTTCAAGAGTCATTATAAAAATGTTAATTTTGAGGATGGTGCAACATTAAATAATGGTGAAGTTTCCGTAAAAAATTGGGTTAATGGATTAAATTATTAAGGATAATTAAAAATGAAAAGAAAAATAATAGCTATTGTTTTAATTATAGGAGTTGGAGTATACTTTTTATTAAATGGGAGTGAAAAAGCGATGAATAAAGATGTAATAAAGAGGCTTGAACAAGAAGAAAATGCTGCAAATTTTAACTTTGAAACAAAATCCGTAAAACTTAATAGTGGTTATGAAATGCCTTTAAATGGACTTGGAACTTATAGATTAACTGGTGATACTTGTTATGATGCAGTATCTATTGCTTTAGCCTCAGGTGTAAGATTAATTGATACAGCTTATATGTATGGTAACGAAGAAGAAATAGGTGAATCTATTAGAGATTCAGGAATACCTCGTGAAGAAATATTTGTTATTACTAAAATCTATCCTAGTCAATTTGATAGACCAAAAGAAGCAATAGAACTTGCTTTAGAAAAATTAAATATAGGTTATATTGATATGATGCTTTTACATCATCCAGGTACTAATGATGTTCTTGCTTATAAGGAAATGGAAAAATATGTAGAAAGTGGAAAGATTCATTCGTTAGGTTTATCTAATTGGTATGTTAAAGAATTAAAAGAATTTTTACCACAAGTAAATGTTATGCCTGCTCTTGTTCAAAATGAAATTCATCCATATTATCAAGAAAATGATGTTATACCATTTATTCAAAATTTAGGTATTGTAGTACAAGGTTGGTATCCATTTGGTGGTAGAGGGTATACTAGTGAACTATTAAATAATGAAACAATAGTTAAAATAGCAAATAATCATAATGTATCATCGGCTCAAGTTATTTTACGGTGGAATTTACAAAAAGGTGTTGTTGTAATACCTGGTTCTTCTAATCCAAAACATATTAAAGAAAATACTGATATTTATGGTTTTGAATTAACTGAAGAAGAAATGCAAGAAATAAATTCTTTAGATAAAAATGAAAAACATGATTGGTACTAAAATTATTTTATAGAAAGGAATGATAAAAATGAGTAAAATTTTAGTTAGTTTCTTTTCAGCTAGTGGTTTAACAAAAGATGTAGCAAGTAAAATAGCTAATGTTATAGGTGGAGATTTATTTGAAATTGAACCTGTAAATAAATATACAAAAGAAGATTTAGATTGGAATAATAGGGATAGTAGATCATCAATTGAAATGAATGATCCATCTATAAGACCAGAGGTAAAAAATAAAGTTTCTAATTTAAGTGATTATGATACTGTTTTAATTGGTTTTCCTGTATGGTGGGATTTAGCACCTAGAGTCATCAATACATTTATTGAAGAAAATAATCTTGAAAATAAAAAAATCTATGTATTTGTAACATCAGGTGGTTCAAGTGTAAATAATAGTTTTAATACTTTAAAAAATACTTATAGTAATCTTAACTTTGTGAGTGCTAAAAGATTAACAAGTAATGTATCAGAAAATGATGTTACAAGCTTTATTATGTAGGTGATTTTATGAGTATAACTATTAATATTTATTATAAAGGGGAAAATGGTAATGCTAAAAAATTTGCTCGGGAAATGGTATCTAGGGGCATCGTCGATAAAGTTAGAAAAGAAGTTGGAAATTTAAAATATGAATATTTTTTCCCTATGGATGATGAAGAAACAGTTTTGCTTATTGATAGATGGAGAAACGAAGAAGCACTAGATATTCATCATAAATCAGAAATGATGGAAGAAATTGCAAATTTAAGGAATAAATATCAAATAAGTATGAAAGTAGAAAAATTTATGAGTTTGGAAGGTGATGAATAATGAAAAAGCAAACAGCAGATAGAGAAAGGTTAGGTAATATTGCACCTTTATTTGCCGAATTAAATGATGATGTATTATTTGGGGAGGTATGGAGTAGGGAAGATAAGTTATCAGCAAGGGATAGAAGTTTAATAACAATATCAGCTTTATTTGCGATGGGGTTATATTCCCAATTAAAGGGTCATTTAGCAATCGGAAAAGAACATGGTCTTACAAAAGAGGAAGTTGTTGAAGTAGTAACTCAATTAGCATTTTACTCAGGGTGGCCAAAGGCTTGGAGTACTTTTCCTTTAATTGAGGAGGTATATGGTAGTGATGAAAAATGAATAAGGAAATTAAATGCCTTTGGATTAGGAAAGCCAAATGATGTTTACAGGTAACAGTTATCTAAAACCATTAGCAAAAACGGAAAATAGAATCAGTTTGCCAATGTAACATTTGAACCAGGATATAGGAATAATTAGCATGTTTATGCATCTAAATCTGGTGGAGGACAAGTTTTAATTTATGTCTCTGGATATGGATATTACGGGGAAGAAGGAAAGACTGTACAAAAACTATCTCCAGGGGATATAGTTGTAATTCAAGCAAATGTTAAACATTGGCACGAGGCTAGAAAAGATTCTTGT
>CANQZH010000100.1 GCA_947628245.1 uncultured Bacilli bacterium
GAATATCTTCTTTTAAGTTAATTTCAATGGTTGTTAATGATTTAAAACCAGATATAATTATTTTAATTGATTCGTTAGTTACTTCTAATGTTAATTATGTTAATCGAGCTATTGAAATTAATGATTGTGGAATGATATATGCTGATGCTTTGAAAGATAATAAATGTATTAATCGTAAAACTTTTGGGATTCCGGTTTTATCTATTGGTTATCCTACTTTATGGAATTGTAAAAAAGCTTATTATGCTAAATTAAATTTAGAAGAAGATTTAAAAATTGTTAGTGATTTAGTATCAAGAATAATTAATCAGATTATAATGTCTTAAAACGACATTTTTTTTAATATTTGTTTTGTATAATATTATAGGTGAAGATGATGAAAAGATTTAAAAGTAAAAAGAAAAGAAAATTTAGGATATTTTTTATTATAGTTTTTTCTTTAAGTTTTTATTATGTTTTTTCTTATTTTGTTGATCCTGATATTTTATTAAATTCTATTAAAGAAAGATTTTTTGGAAATAAAGATATTGTTACTTATTATATTAATGATTTATTTGGGAGTGTTAAAGAAGATATTGGTTTAGGAAAAACTGAATATATTCCTGATCCTAATCCGGAAGAAAATAAAGTTGAACCTGTTGTTTATTTATATAATACTCATCAAAGTGAAGAGTATTATGCTGATTTATTAATGGAATATGATATTATGCCTAGTGTTATGACGGCTAGTTATATTTTAAGAGAAAAATTAAATGATTTAAAGATTAATACAATGGTTGAAACTAATAATATTAATCAAATGATAGATAATTATTCTAATAGTTATCAAGCTAGTCGAAAATTATTAGAACAAGCTAAGATTAATTATCCAACTCTTACAACTTTTATTGATATTCATCGTGATTCGATTCCTTATGAAAGTTCAATTTTAAAAACAGATGATAATGTATATGCTAAAGTTTTATTTGTAATAGGTAGAGATTATGAAAATTATGAGTTAAATAAAAGTTTTGCTTTAAAAATTAGTGATGCTATGAATAAGATAGTTCCGGGAATATCTAAGGGTATTTTAGAGAAGGGTGGTAGTGGTAATAATGGAGTGTACAATCAAGATTTTGATTCTCAAACAATTTTAATAGAGGTTGGTTCATCATATAATTATATAGCTGAGGTAAGTGTGACGATGGATGTTTTAGCTAGGGCACTTGCTTTAGTAATGGGTGATTAAAATGGAAAAGAAGAAAAAAAATAATTGGTTTTTAAAAATAATTGGGGTTTTATTTGTTATTTATTTATCATTAACTATTGCCATTAATACTGGTTATTATGAAGCTAAAGTTAATGAAAAAACAGTTGTTACGGAAGAGAATATGAGAAAATTTGAAGAGGATGTTAAAAATGGTAGAGAAGTAGATATTAAAGATTATATAAGTGATACGACAAAAGATTATGCAAGTAATACTAGTAAAGCAGGGATTAAAGTTGCTAGTGTAGTAGAAAAATTTATGGCTGAAGGGATTAATGAGATGATTGATGTTTTAAAAAAATTATTTACTTAATTGCTATTAAGATTGTATAATATTTTTTAGGTGAGAGCGATGAATATTAGAAATTTTTCAATAATAGCTCATATTGATCACGGGAAAAGTACTTTAGCTGATCGAATTTTAGAAATTACTGGTTCAGTTTCTAAAAGAGAAATGAAAGAACAAATATTAGATAGTATGGATTTAGAAAGAGAAAGAGGAATTACGATTAAGTTAAATGCGGTGGGGCTTAATTATGTGTATCAAAATGAAAAATATTTATTAAATTTAATAGATACTCCGGGACACGTCGATTTTTCTTATGAAGTAAGTCGTTCTTTAGCTGCTTGTGAAGGGGCTATTTTAGTTGTTGATGCTACTCAAGGTATAGAAGCTCAGACTTTAGCTAATTTATATTTAGCAATGGAAGCTGATTTAAAAATTATTCCAGTTATTAATAAAATTGATTTACCTAATGCTAATATTAGTAAAGTAAAAGAAGAATTAAAGAATGTTTTAGGTTTTAAGGAAGAAGAGATTTTACTTTGTAGTGGGAAAACTGGGGAAGGAGTAAAGGAATTAATTGAAGCTGTGATAACGAGAATTCCGGCTCCTAAAATTAATAATGATGCGCCTTTAAAAGCTTTAATATTTGATAGTTATTTTGATCCTTATAAAGGGGTTGTTGGCTTAATTAAAGTTGTAGATGGCGAGGTAAAGTTAAAAGATGAGATATTGTTAATGGCTAGCGGGAAGTCTTTTACGGTTAGTGAACTAGGAATTCATACGCCTAAAGAAAAACAATTGGAAGGATTAAAAAGTGGAGAAGTTGGTTATTTATGTGCAGCTATTAAAGATATTTCAAAGATTGAAGTAGGAGATACAGTTACTTTAAAAAATAATCCTACTAAGGAAAGTATTTCTGGTTATAAAAAAATGAAACCGATGGTTTATACAGGAATTTTTCCTTTAGAACCTAATAAGTATGAAGCTTTAAAAGAAGCTTTTGAAAAATTAAAGTTAGAAGATGCTGCTTTAACTTATGAATTAGAAACAAGTGATGCTTTAGGTTTTGGTTTTAGAGTTGGTTTTTTAGGATTATTACATAAAGATATTATTACAACTAGATTAGAAAGAGAATTTCAAATTCCGGTTATTGTTACTAGTCCTAGTGTTATTTATAAAGTGTATTTAACTAATGGAGAAGTAATTGATGTAGATAGTCCAAATAAAATGCCTTTAGAAGTTAAAATTAAAAAAATTGAAGAACCTTATATTTATACTAATATTATTGTACCTTCTATATATATTGGAAGTATTATGGAGTTATGTCAAAATAAAAGAGGTATTTATCAAAAAATTGAATATCTAAATGAGACAAGAGTAAATATTCATTATGAATTACCTTTATCAGAAATTGTTTATGATTTTTTTGATATATTAAAGAGTAAAACTAAAGGTTATGCATCTTTTGATTATGATTTATGTGGTTATAGGGAAAGTAAATTAGTAAAGATGAATATTTTACTTAATGGAGAAATTGTTGATGCTTTATCAGTTATTGTTCATAAGGATTTTGCGTATCAAAGAGGTTTAGCAATGACGAAAAAGTTAAAAGAAGTTATTCCAAGACAATTATTTCAAATTCCAATTCAAGCTCAGGTAGGTTCTAAAGTAATTGCTAGAGAAAATATAAGTGCAATGCGTAAGAATGTTTTAGCTAAGTGTTATGGGGGAGATATTACACGTAAAAGAAAACTTTTAGAAAAGCAAAAAGAAGGTAAAAAAAGAATGAAACAAATTGGTAGTGTAGAAGTTCCTCAAGAAGCTTTTTTGGCTATCTTAAATAGTGATGAATAAAATAAACTTGACTTCATCCTTTTTTTATGTATAATAAAGATACCAAAAAGGGGGATTTTTTATGGAAAAAAATAGAGAAAAAATGAATGAATTTGATCAAATGATTATTGATTTAGCTTTAAAAGGACTATCAAATCAAAAGGTAGCGGATATTTTAAATTTGACTAATGAATCAGCAGTTGAAATGGTAATTATGTCTTTAAATAATCCAAAACATCCTAATTATAATCCAACATTGTATAGTCAAATATTAATTGAAAAGTCTTTAAGTCATAATATTGTTGATAAAGATTTAATGGATAATGTTATTAGAATGATTTTAGATAATTATTTACCTATTGAAATAGGAGTTTTAAATGATTTAAAACAAAGTGAATATAATAAAATTATTAGTTATATTAAATATGAAAAACATTTTTCTAATGAATTAATTACTAAAATTAAAAATAAATTAAAACAAATTGCTAATTTAGATACTAATTTAAAATGTAAAAGAATAGCTAAATTAGAAAAACAATATCCTAATATTAAATTAGAAGATTATGGTTATGATGTATCTTATTATAGACGTTGGCAAATTAATTTTTTAATAATTGAAGACTTTTTATATAATGGTTTAGATATATCTTCATTATCTTTAAAATATGATATAGTTAAATGTACAATTAGAAATCTTTTATTAGGTTTAGATCCTACTAATTTTATTAAAGAAAATTATAATAAAGGAACTTGTGAAAAAATAAAAGAATTATATTATTCTCAAGTTGAAGTTAATAAGAATAATTCTAATATATATAGAGAATCTACTTTAAAAAAATCTAATGATTATGAAATTATTAATTATTTATGTAAGAATAGTCTTTTTTGGGTAATGGTTTTATTAACATATCGTTTATCTATTAATGATTTAGCTACGATGTTTAAGATAACTGATGTTAAAGTATTTAGAAATAGTTTTTTAAATTGTGTGGCTAATTTAGGTAATAAGTATTTAAAAGCTTTAGAATATTTAGATGTTAATAGTAATCCAAATAATATTAATAAAGCATTTGCTTTTTATCTAAAATATAAAGAAGAGAGAAAAAATAATCCACTTAAAGCTAAGTTAATGCTTAAATTAATAGATGATTCTGATTATATTAATTTAATGAAACAACATAAGTCAATTGAAAAAATGAGTGATGAAGAACATCAAATAATTGCTAAATATTGGGTTAAGTATGCTTTAACTACTAGAGATTTTTCTTATAATCATAGTACATTAGATAAATATTGTCTTCCTTATTATGAAGAAGAAATTAATAAAATAAAAGAATATAATAAAGAAAATT
>CANQZH010000101.1 GCA_947628245.1 uncultured Bacilli bacterium
GTCCATAATTTGAAAATAGGATCATATTCTATTTCTCTTTTATATTTTATATTTCTGACAAAGACACATTGTTTTAATTTTTTAATTTCATCATCAGTATATAAACGAACTTTCATTAATAATTTAACTCCTTATTATTATCCTTATCAAAGTATTTTATTCTATTGATTATATCATCGTTGAAAGCATCATCATCTAAAATATCAGCAGACATTTCTTTAATATCCTTTAAGTCCATTTCTACTCCCATACTTCTAGCAGTAGAATCTATCTTTTTATCTACTTCATTAAGTAAATTTTCCCAATAAAAAATCATATTTAAATTCATATTTTTATCTTCTTTTTCTACTTCTAAATCAAGTACACATTCACTTGCTTCTATATCATTAATTATCGAATCTATATTTTCTAAAACATACTTTTGTGTATCTTCATCAAAGTCTTTTAAATATGTATCAAGGCAAACAATGTAATTAGCATTGTTTACATCTTCCATTTGACTTGCTTGATCCATACCATAATTTATTATATCATTTGCAATTAATTTATTTATTGACAGTTTCATTATCATAACCTCCTTTTAACATATCAATATAGCCCATTTCTAAAAGTTGTATCATCATTTTTGAAATATGAATACCATAGAATCGAGCCATTAATTTAATCCTATTAAATAGGTCAATAGGTAACCAAAAATCAAATCTTCGCATTTTACCTCCTTACATAGATAGGATGAAAAGCCCCTAAATATTGACAATATATAAAAAAGCAGGATAAGAAACTTACACATTAATACTAAACTATTCCTTATTACATAAGGGTTTAGTATTGTGTAAGACTGATTTTGCACTTGCAAAATTCATCCTACTTCATAGGTTGATTTAAAGGATAATACCTTTTTTATTCCTTATATTTAGGGGCTTTATTTTTTGGGCTTTTCATCCTAATATTTAATTTTTTTAATTTTTATAGGATGGTTGGAAATTATCATTATCTGGTAACATTGGTGGTTTAAAATCACCATTTGAGTTATCTAAATCATAATTAAAATCTACTAAACTCATACCATCAATAACTTGTCCATCCAAATATACTTGGTAATGTAAATGATTACCAGTTGAATAACCAGTAGTGCCAACTCCAGCAATTACTTGTCCTTTTGAAACAGAATCACCAACTTTTACTTTAGAACTATTTGGAAATAGATGACCATAAAAAACGATATATTTTAAGTCATTTACTTCACAACTTATTTTAATATTATTACCAGCTTGTGTATCATTTGTATCAATTTTGTTTTCACTATATGGAAAAGATACACTTTCTACTTTTCCGTCACAAGTAGCATAAACTGGTGTTTTTTCTGAGTTGGCAATATCCCAAGCCTTATGAACATTTGCTTCACCATAAACTACTCTTTCTTCCATAAAAAAACTAGTTATAGTTGAACTAGAAAAATCTATTGGTGGGGAAAAAGGCTTTGCTTGTTCTTCATCAATTTGCCCACTAGAAGAAATATTTTCAGCTTTGCAAACATCCAAAACTTTATATTTTTGAATTGAACAAACTTCACTTATTGGAATTAATTTTTTAGTTTCTTTATCTATGTTATCAGTATATATTTCATCAAAAGTTAAAGTGTTATCTGCTAAATAAAAATATAAAATTCTTTCTAAAGATACATAACCATTTTTGGCTTTAATATTTTTATTAGCAACCTTAATATATTCATCTGCATACTCACTATTATTTTCAATATATCCATCAGTAATATTTGCTCCAAAAAAATTCATTATCATTAAGACTGGCATTAAAATTATAAGTGCAATTACTACTAGACCTACAGTAGATCCTAAAAGAATAGATAGTATTTTTTTCTTCATTACATATCCATTTCTTTATCATTTTCTTTTTCTAGTATTTTTGAGTAGTAATTAAGTTTTATTAGTAAATTATTAGCAGTTTTAAAGTTATTTAGAATATCATTATTTGATAAATCGTTTTCACTAGCATAATAATTAATATCATTACATAAACTTTCAATTAAAACATCGACTCTAGAAATGGTTGATAAACTTTCTTTCATATCATTAAAAGCTTGATCATCATTTTCGTAATTATCATTATATTCATAAGAATCAACATTTTTAACATATTGTACTAGTTCATTTGAAAGTTCATCAATATAACTATTATTATCAAAAGTTGGTTGATCAATTATATTATATTTTATTAAATCATTTTCTAAATCATTTAGCTCAATATTATCATAATCTTTTGAAATAGTATCAGCATATTTCCAATGTCCATCTTCATACAAATATAAATATTCTTGATCTGATAAAGAAACATTTTTAATTAAACTTTCTAAATCTTTATCTATTTCAAAATTTAATTTTTCACCACGATCACGATGATAAGCAACACATACATCATCTAATGGATGTTCAAAATTATGTTGTTTTAGAATATCTGGAAAAATATATTCTTTTAAACTTGATAAATCACCTAAAGACATTAATACTTCTACTTTAAAAGGATTTTGATAATTATCATACAACATTTTACCATTTCCAGATAAACCACCATCGTGAAAACAAGATATAGATTTATACGTATTATCTTTTTGCTTCATAGCAATTCTTGACCTTACTGCCATTAATTTTCACCCATCATTTTTCTTTCTAATTCAGTAGCGCGAATCCAAACTCTAAGCCTATTTTTATTATCCACATTAAGTAGGAATTCACCTTGTTTAGCCGAAAGTAAAAATGCTTTCTGAGTATCAGTTAAAGGATTGTTCTTGAATAATTCTAGGTAAGCAAGTAAATCATCTTCCTTTAACATACCTATCATAGTGTATTGACAGTTATTAAAAATTGCAGTGGCGTGTCTTAATACACTAGCATTACCAACAAAATCTTTAACACTTTGGGTACTAACAATTAAATTAGTAGAATATTTACGAACTCTACGAGCAAGCTGTCCAAAATTTTTTAATACTTCATTATTTTTTTCATCTATAAATAAATGAAATTCATCAACTACAATGCTAATATGTTTTTTCTTATCAGATTTTTCATTTTGAATTTTATTAGCAACAATACTATTATTAAGATAAGTAAGTAAATTTAAAACTTGAGTATTTATTAATCTTTGATTTCCACTATACAATAATTCTTGCAAATTAAATGCAATTAAATCATTGGATAAATCTATATTTGTATGTCCATCAAATAAAAATGAATCAGTACCAGTTAAAAATCTTGAAACAAGAACTTCTAATTGATCTATTAGTTTCTTTTTCTCATTACTTTCTAATTGCTTTTTATATACTGGCAAATACTCATATAATTCACTAAAAATTGGATAGTCAGTAGGGCTTAAACTTTCTAATGTATTAATAGAAGTATTTTTAAATATACCTTTGGTATTATATAAAGATTCTACTACTGCTAATAGCATAACAAGTTCTTTTTCAGTTATACTTTCAAATGCAGTTTTAAAGAACGCTTCTAAAAATCCTAAATGCTTAGCTAAAGGACAATCTGTTTCTCTTGTTTCCTTATCTTCATCATCACTTGGAATATATCTTATTTGTAATGGATTTATGATTCCACCCTTTTTAGAATAAAGATCTATATATTCACCACCATTAGCATCAACTAATTTTTTATACTCGTTTTCAGCATCCCAAATAAATATTTTAGTACCACGAGCAAATTCGTTAATAATCATTTTTTTCATAGTAAAACTTTTTCCACCACCAGTAGATGAAACTATAGCTAAATTATGTGAAGTTCTTTGATTATTTAAAGTAAATGGATCAAAAAATATAGGTAATGAAGTGTGTAAATCAACACCTAGCATATATCCTTTTGAATCATTAAAATAAGTTTTTGTAAAAGGAAACCCAGCACTTAAAGTTAAAGTCGGTAAATAGATGGAATAATCATTTAAAGAAATTGAAGTAATATCAAAATTTTGCCAACATTCCATTTGTCTTAATTTAGGAATATCAAGTTTAATTTGATACCTATCTACTATTCTTTTTAATTCTCTAAAAATATTTTCTCTTTCTTTTCTAGTTCCACTAATAATAAGAATTAAAGCTACTTCTTTAATCTTTTCATCACCATTTTTTATTTCTAACATTAATTGTTGAAAGTTTTCTTTTTGAGTATCTAATTCAGTTGCATCACTTAATTTTCTAGTAGTATTACGGTCACTAAGCAAAAATTGATATTGGGAATTTACCCATCGAATTAACTCATCTTGACTGATAGCATCTTTGATACTTATACAAGCATTAACATCTGGTACATTAAAAATTTCCTCAAAAAATAATTCATCAACAAATGGTGGAATATTTTTAATAGTAACCATCTGTATATCATTATCATCTACTTTTAACATATTTGTTTTTTCTTGTAAATTAAGTGGCGAAATTAAAGACGCTAAATCACTCCATATTAGATCGTCAAGTGATTTAGGATTCATATATAAATTAGTTAAAAATTTAACCTCAATTCGCCTAAAGTGTTGCTGTATGTTTAAAGATTATGTTCGGAATACCATTTTTCATAATCTTCCAAATCT
>CANQZH010000102.1 GCA_947628245.1 uncultured Bacilli bacterium
CCATTGGTAAAATTATCATATTCATCAATGATTATATATATCTTATGTTCTAAATTTAAAGTTTTAAAATCTGTTAAAAAATTTAAGATTATACTATTAGCGTAATTTCCTTTTATTTCTATATTTAATTTATACTGGGCAATAAATAACTTAATTCCATTTATTACTTTATTTACAAATTCATTTTCTAATTCTTTTTCACTTTTTCCAGCTGATGCTATTCCTGAAAAATCAAATTTTAAAATATAATAACTATTTTTTTCTTTAGTTGAATTTTTTGATACATATAAGTCTTTAAATAATTCATCAAACAAAGATTTACTATTTATATCATAATAATAATACATCATACTAGTAAATAAACTTTTTCCAAATCTTCCTGGTCTTAAATAAAATAAAGTTTTTCCTATATTTTCCAATTTTTCTAAATACATTGTTTTATCTACATAATAATAATCTTCTTCAATTAATGTTTTAAAATTTATTATGCCATATGGTATTTTCTTCATTACTTAAGCCCTCTTTCTTAAGAAAATTATACTAAATATTCTTTTAAAAGTCACTAAAAAACCAGTTTGTTATCGTAAAATGAATTAAAGGAAGAAGATTTTTACACTTCTTCAATTATTTTCAAATCATTACCAATAAAAACAACAAGATATTTTAGAGTATTACTTATTTTTTTATCTTTACTATATTTTTTTAATTCTATTTTACCTTCTCTTATTTTTTCATTTAATAATTTTTCATTATAATCTTGTTTTTCAATATATTTTAATTCAATTATTATATTATTCTTCATCAATTTATTTTTACCATTCATTAATACAATACCAGCATATCCATCTTTACAAGGATACTCTAATTTTATATTTATCTGAGGATGTCTTAGTAATGTATAATACATTAATTGAATATATTTTTCATCAAACTTAATAAATATTCTATTTCCACTTGCTTTTAATAATTCACTTACATAATTACTTAACTTTTCAATTTTTCCATTTAATATTACTTCACTAAATATTTCATTCATTTTATCATTATTTATTTTTATATTTATTTCATTTAATATTTTTATGAAATAATTATTATAAGCTTCTTTCATTACTTTATTTGGTACTTTAAATTTTATTCCCATAAAACTATTTTCCCCTATTGTTAAATAACCAAAATAATATAATAAACTTATTAAATCATTTTTACTTATATCTAATTCTAAATTAAAATTATTTTGTAATTCCCCAGTTATTTCATCATTTTTTAATAATTCATCAATTATTTCATTATAATAATCATTTTCTTTTAATTTTAATAGTTTTCCAATTTTTCCATAATTTGATACAATATTTTTATCCATTAATTCTTCAGGTATTTTTTTAAATGCTTCATAATAATTTAATAAATACATTACTAAAGTTGCATTAAAAACTCTTTCATCAGCATTTTTATTAAATAAGTATCCATCATAATTGTTTACCATTAAATTATATATTTCTTCCCTATCTTTTTCTTCTACTGTTTTCTTAAGTAAATCTTTTACTTCCTTATGAGTTAAACCTATCATACTATTAACTCTTATATCAGTTGAAATATCAGTTGCTATATTAAAGCCAGTTGTCATACTATCTAATGTTATTGGACATATTCCAGTTGCAAAAAATCTGCCAATTATTGTTCCCATATTTTCTTTGATTGCTGCATAAAATGCTTTAACAAAGCCTTCATTTCCAACAATTCTTTTAAAACGTTTTGTATCTCCTTCTAATATAGCATTGGTAAAATTATCATATTCATCTATTAATACATATATATTATTTTTTAATTTTAAACCTCTAAAAAAAGTTAAAAAGTTTTTTAAAATTATAGGTATACTTTTATCTTTTTCTATTTCATATGCAAAATCATATTTATTTAAAAAATTTATAATCCCATTAATTACACAACTTTTAAATTCTATTTCTAAATCTTTAGTTCCTTTACCAGCTGAATCTATTCCCGAAAAATCAAATTTTAAAATATAATAACTATTTTTTTCTTTAGTTGGATTTTGATAAACATAAGTTTCTTTAAATAATTCTTCAAATAAATCAGTACTATTTATATCATAGTAATAATACATCATACTAGTAAATAAACTTTTACCAAATCTTCCTGGTCTTAAATTTATTAAAGCATCAGGCATCTTTTCTAATTTTTCTAAATACATTGTTTTATCTACATAATAATAATCTTCTTCAATTAATGTTTTAAAATTCATTATGCCATAAGGCATTCTTCTCATAACTTAAGCCCACTTTCTTAAGAAAGATTATACTATAATTAAGTATAAAAAGCTAGTTATTTTTCTACACTACTTTCGCCAGTTAAATAGTTAATATTTACTCCATCTTCAACATTAAAAACAAAAACATTAAATTCTAGTTCATCATCTTCAAGTGATTTAGCTTCCATTTCTACTCCTGTAGCTAATAAATTTACGCCTTCAAAAATAGGAGTTACTCGATATAAAACGTGATTTTTCGTTTTTTTAACATAATCTGCTACTTTATTTTCAAATTCTAACATTACTTTAGCATTCATATTTCTTGTACAAGTTATTAAATTATTAGGATTAGCATTTTCCCCAGTTAATTGAAAGCCAATCAAATGACAACGATTATATAAATATTTGCCATCTACAAAATCATATTTAACAGTATGCCAGCCACTAGGTTTAATCATTCCAATACTTTCTCTTTCTTCACTAGGCATTGTATCTAAACCAACTCTTGCGACCGCTACTCCACATCTACCTAAACTATCAAGTTCGCTATAAAATTCAAAAGATTTAGATGTATCATACTCATCATTAAAATAAGTTTTATTATTATTAATATAAACATAAGGGTGCCCATCATAAACTGGCAATTCACTAATTTGATAACTTCTAGCCTCAGTTTGTTTAGAAAGTTCATTTACATATTCTATTATATAATCTTTACTAGTAAAGATTAATAAACCAATAATTAAAATTAAAATTGTATTAAGAAAATTAAATTGCTTTTTTTTACTTCTTTTTCGCAAATGAGTCACCTTCTTAAATTTCATCAAATGATTCCATTAATAAGAAATCTTTTAATTTTAAATGAATTACAGTACTAGTTGAATAATCAATATCATCATTAGTAATTAATATTTTTTTATGAGTATTATCGATATTTTTAAATGCCCCAAATTCTCTTTCATAAGCTTTATCATTTTCAACACTATAAGCAACTTGAATATAAAATTCTTTACCATCTTTAATAGCAATAAAATCAATTTCTTTATCATCATCATTTTTATTTAAAACTTTTAATTCATAACCCATATAAATTAATTCATTATAAACAATATTTTCTAAATTATGAGTTAAATCATAACGTTTATTTAAACATCTTAATGAATTAAAAGAAACATCTTCATCATATATTTTAAAATAATATGCTAATTCATCTTTGGTTTTAGAAGAATATGGTTTTATTTTATTAATTACAAAAGCTTTTTCTAAATAACTTAAATATTTAATAATGGTATTTATTGAACCATTTATATGTTCATTTTTTAAATATCCTTCAATATTACGTGAAGAAAAAATTCGAGAATTAGACATTAAAACATAATTAACTATTCTTTTAAAAAGTTCTTCATTTTTAATCTTAAAGCGATTAATTAAATCTTTAATAACAATTGAATCATTTAAATCTTTTAAATAGGTAATCATATCATTTTCAGAAAATTCTAATCTTTTAGGAAAACCTCCCCAAATAAGATAATCACTAATACTACATTCTTTTTTTAATTCTTGAGAATATAGTAAGATTTCTTTATAAACAAATGGTCTTATTCTAAATGATACATATCTTCCACTAAAAGCATCAGTATATTCTTTAGAAAGAATTTTAGAATTTGAACCCGTAATAAAAACCGAATTATCTTTTAATCTTAAAGTTTTAACTGCTCTTTGCCAATTTGTAACTTCTTGAATTTCATCTAAAAAGATATAACATTTACCATTTTTTCGATTAGTATCTACATAGTCAATTAACTTTTGACTATCATAAATATTAGAAATAATGCTTTCATCTTCAAAATTTAAATATATAATATTGTCAGTTTTCTTTTCAATTTCTTGCATAATTTGTTGTAAAAAACTAGATTTTCCACATCTTCTTATACCTGTTATTATTTTAATTAAATCTGATTCATAGAAGCCTCTTATTTGTTTTAAATAATGTTCACGAATTATCATAATACCACCTATTTAAATTATACTGAACAATTTTGCAAAAGTCAAATTATTGTTCACTCAACTGAACAATTTTACAAAATTTAAAAAATTGTTCACTTGGATTTCTTTTTCTTTACCATAAATCCGCTTATAAGTATTAGAATAATTAAGATTCCATACCAATAATTAATTAAAAAGGCTAATAAAGAAAATGTTAGTTTTTCTTTTAAAACGATATCAATACGATCAATTATTTCCCCATTTAAAACAACATCAACAACTCCTAATTTACTTCCA
>CANQZH010000103.1 GCA_947628245.1 uncultured Bacilli bacterium
TCTACTCCATACTTTTTAACCAATTCTTTATTATAGTTGGAATCTTCGCAAATATTTCGTAGTTTATCATTTTTGTATGTTAATTCCATTTATGCCTCCTTTATTTTGATTAACGTAATTGGTTAATCAAAATTATAATACATTAAATAAAAAAGTAAAGATTATAAAGATTGAATTCGTAAAATTGTTTTTAATCTTGCTAGACTTGATACTTCTATGGGTAAATTCACTAAAAAAAATGACACGTTATATAAGTGATTTCAAAAACATTGAAAACCTTATATTTAATGTCATTTTTAGCTTTAACTTTATGTAAACTTTTTATACGATTGCCTTATACCTTAATTTATTTATTTTTTTTATCATAGTTTTTAGTTTGATAATCTGGACATTTAATATATGCCTTATATTGAAAAGTTGCACCATCGTGAGAAATAATCTCAAAACCATCACATTCTTCATCATCAACACTTAGACTATCAATAAAATTTTCATTTCTTAATTCTTCTAAAGTAATCTTAATCTTTTGATTAGCTTCAGGATATAAAAATTTTTGATCGACATATTGTTTAGCACTTTCTTCTAATTTATTTTCTAAGTCTTCATATTTTTTTAATTTATTTTTGTATACAAAACCAACAGCTGTTAAACCTCCAACTAATAAAAAAAGCAAAAAACCCCATATATAAGAAATTCTTCTCATCTTTTTTAAATCCATTTTTAATAACCATCCGTTTCATATTCTTCACAACTTATATAAGCTTTAAAGGTATTTTTATTTTCAACAGTTACGTATCCAATACAAGGTTCCGTTTTATTTAAAGGGGTTAATTTACTACTAGTTAGATAATCAGTAAGCAATAAATCATCAGACATAATCATTACTGAATCTTTATTTTTTTTATAATAATTCTTAGCAGCTTCTTTTAAATTATTTTCAATTTCTTTGTAAGAATAGCCATATCTTTCACTATTAGTAGTGGTCATTTCTTCAACATCACTATATAACTTATTTACTAAAACAACGACTAATAAAAGGAAACCAATTAAAATACAGCATAGCACGATCATTTCTGATAACCCCCAGCCCCTTTTATTCATTGCCGTACTCCTTTTCAATAGGATCTGGTGAGAAAATGGCTCTGAAACCATAATCTTTAGTTTCATCTTCTTTAGCAAATTCAAAATATACATAACCAAAGCTAGTACATTCATAATATTCCCCATTATATTTTTTTTCACTTTTTTCAGATAAGCAAATTAAAGGTTTTTTCATATCTTTTGCTCTAAAAAAATCAATAAGAATTAGACTAACCCAAGATACAAATACAACAAATATAATAATTTTAATTAAATATTTTTTAATAAATTCCATAAATTAACATCCTTTCAATTATAAACTAATTTTAACACTAAAAAATATACTTGTAAATTTAAAAAAACTAGATTTCTCTAGTTTTTAAGATTAAGCTAATTCGACTTCAGCGCCGGCTTCTTCTAATTTGGCTTTTAATTCATTTGCTTCTTCAGCAGGAACGTTTTCTTTAACATTTCCACCATTGTCAGCTAAAGCTTTAGCTTCAACTAAACCTAAACCAGTAATTTCTTTTAATAATTTGATTACTTGGATTTTGTTTCCTCCAGCACTCTTTAAGACAACAGTTTTGTTAACGTCTTCTTCTTTTTCAGCAGCAGCAGGTGCAGCAGCTACAGCAACAGCACTTGGGTCTACTCCAAATTCCTCTTTCATTGCATCAACTAATTCTTTTACTTCAAGAATAGTCATTTCTTTTAACGAAGCGATAAAATCTTCAGTTTTAATTTTAGCCATTTTTAATCATCCTTTCCTTATTCTTCTTTACCTTCTGCATAAAGATTTAATGCAATAGATAAATTTCTTACGTGCTCCATCATACCAGCAGCAAGCATTGTAAGTAAGCCTTCTCTTGATGGGATAGAAGCATATTCTTTAATGGTATCTAAATCAGCTACTGAACCACTGATAATACCAACTCGAAGAGATAGTTTATCGTGATCTTTAGCAAATTCAGATATTACTTTAATAGGCTCTAAAAGATTTTTACCAAATAGAATAGCATTTGGACCTTCTAAGAAACCTTCAAAGTCAATTTTTAAATCATCTAAAGCTCTTTTTAATAAAGTATTTTTGTATACTTTAATAATAGCATCAGTTTCTCTTAGTTTTTTTCTTAATTCACTAAGTTCGGCAACTGTTAAGCCTTGATATTGAAATAAAATTACTGATTCACTATCGTTAATGTTTTTAGTAATTTCATTTACAATTTCTTTTTTAGCTTCAATGTTTTTTTTGCTAGCCATCTTTATCCTCCTTTGCTTAATCTAAAAAAGTCAGACCCGATTTAGGACTGACAAAAGCATAAAGTTTTTATCATTCCCTCGGCAAGATTTTTAAGGACGACCCCTTGCTGTCTTCGGTTTTTAACTTTTCTAGTTGCTATTATATATAATATTTTATTATTTGTCAAAAGAATTTTGATCAACTTTTATTCCAGGACCCATTGTAGTAGATATAGAAATAGAAGTAATAAATTTTCCTTTAACACTAGCAGGTTTTAATTTACTAATTGTACTTACAACATATTCTAAATTTTGAACTAATTTTTCAGCATCAAATGATGCTTTACCAATCATTCCATGAATATTACCATAAGCATCAGTTCTAAATTCAACCATACCTTTATTGATATCTTCAATAGCTTTTACTGGATTAGGTGTTACAGTATTAGTTTTAGGATTAGGCATTAAACCTTTAGGTCCTAAAAGTTTACCAATTTTACCTAATTCTGGCATCATATCTGGTGTTGCAACAATAACATCAAAATCAAACCAATTTTCTTTTTGAATTTTTTCAATCATGTCTTTATCACCAACATAATCTGCTCCAGCCTTTTTAGCATCTTCAGCAGCTGCACCTTTAGCAATAACTAAAATACGTTTAGATTTTCCTGTACCATTTGGAAGTACAAAAGAACCACGTAATTGTTGATCAGCTTTTTTAGGATCAACGTTTAATTTAATAGCAAAATCAACTGCTCCATCAAATTTGGTAATATTAGTCTTTTTAACTAAATCAATTGCTTCAGTAACGCTATAAAGCTTATTTTTATCAACAAGTTTACTAGCTTCCACATATTTACGACCAAACTTTTTCATATATTCCCTCCTAACTGTGGTTAATTAGCGGACTTTTAAAAAAATTCTTATTCTTCAGTTTCTTCAGATTTTTCACCAATTACTTCAACTTCAGCACTAGCCTCTTCCTTAGATTCAGCTTCCATCTTCTCTAATTCTTCAGCTCTTTTTTCTCTTTCAGCTTCTTCTTTTTGAGCTTCAAGAGCTTGTTCAGCTAATTCAGCATCATTAACACCTTTAATAGCAATACCCATATTACGAGCAGTACCTTCAATAATGTTCATAGCCCTTTCAATATCATTAGCATTTAAATCAGGAAGTTTAGTTTCAGCAATAGATTTTAAATCTTCTTTACTTATCGTTGCAACAATTTCATTTGCTCCTTTTTTACTACCTTTGTTAATCTTAGCAACTTTCTTTAATAAGAAAGCAGCTGGTGGAGTTTTAAGAACAAAATCAAATGAACGATCATCATAAATAGTTATTTTACAAGGAATAACATCGCCCATTTTATCTTTAGTTGCATCATTAAATTTTTGACAAAAATCTTGAATATTAATTCCAGCAGGGCCTAATACAGTACCAACAGGTGGAGCTGGATTAGCTTTACCAGCAGGAATTTGTAATCCAATTACTTTTACGACTTCTTTAGCCACGAAATCTCACTCCTTTCATTTAGATATGATAAAACGTGTAGTGGTTTGGGCAAGTCCGCATTCTCCCCTCCACTTCAAATACATTACAAATATATGTAAATGCAATTAGAATATTAGCACAAAAAAAAAGAAAAGGCAAGGAATTTCATAATCCTGTTAATCCTTTACCATATTCATATATCGGTAAACCATTACCATTATTTATTTTTTTTATAGCTTTATTAATATATATTGTACAATTCCAGCAATTAAATTATCAACTAACATTTCTTTTAAATTTTTGATTATTAATATTATAAAAATTATTATATTTTTTCTTTAATCAATTAAGCCTTTCCATCGATCTATTCTTACTTATTATTCTCAAATTATAACCTTAACAATAAAATCAACATTAATAAGAAGCTTATACAAGACCGAACCCCGTTCGCATTGTTCGCATAATTGTTGTATTTTCAACAATTATATATCTTATATTCTTCTTTTCTAGCTGAACAATAATATCTTTTTTAGAATTAAGAGATAGAAGAATATTTTTATCTATATTAAAGGAAATAAAATTATTATTTTTTATAAGA
>CANQZH010000104.1 GCA_947628245.1 uncultured Bacilli bacterium
ATACACTACTTAACTAGAAAAGTTTATTGTAGTGAATGTAGCAAAGTATTTATGAGAAATGTATATCATGTTAAGGCGGAAGTTACAGGTAAAAGGGCATACTTACAATGTAAGGGTGCAAAGAAGTATCATACTTGCGATAATAACCAAGCAATAAAAATGGATGAGTTAGAAAAAATTATAATTGATGCTATCAATGATTTACTAGACAATTACTATGATAAAAATAACTTGCAAGAACTTTATAATGAAAGAAAAAAACAATATCCCGATAATTATGAAACAATAAAAATTTTAGAGAAAGAAAAGCATAACCTTGATAAAAATATAGAAGATAACAAAGTCTTTTATAGAAATCTTTATGAAGATAAGGTAAAAAAAACTATTACAGAAGATATGTTTAATATGATGTCCTCTGATTATTTGCAAGAAATTGAAACTATGACTAAACGAATAGAAACAATAAACAATGAAATTAATAATTTAGAACAAACTAAAAATAATCGAAAACAATTTGATGAGATATTAAAAAAATATAAGCGTATTTCTAAATTAAACAAAGTGATAATTGATGAGCTTATTGACAAAGTTAATGTGGGGTGTTATGATAAAAAAACTAAAACAAGAAATATTGAAATAGAATGGAATTTTTGAATAATTTTTGATTTGAAAGTCAGGAGGTTAAAATGAATCAAATTAAAGAAAATAACGAAACAATTTTTGAAAATATCAAACATCTTGATGAATATGGCAATGAATATTGGCTTGCTAGAGAGCTAATGATAGCCTTAGAATATAAGAAATGGGATAAATTTGTTAATGTAATAAAGAATGCAAAAATTGCATGTAGTAAAAGTAATAATTTAGTTGATGACCATTTTCCCCAAGTGGGGAAAATGGTAGAAATAGGCTCAGGAGCAAAAAGAAAACAAAATGATTATAAATTAACTAGATATGCTTGTTACCTAATTGTTCAAAATGCTAACCCTAAAAAAGAAAATGTTGCTTTAGGTCAAACATATTTTGCCATTCAAACAAGAAAACAAGAAATTTTTGAATTGGAATATAATAAATTATCCGAAGATGAAAAGAGATTTTATCAAAGAAAATTAACCAAAAAAGGTAACTATTCATTAAATCAAGCGGCCAAAAATGCTGGTGTTAAAAACTTTGATAGATTTCATAATTTTGGCTATAAAGGTTTATATAATGGTGAAACAGCAGATGATATAGCGAAAAGAAAAGGATTAAGATACAGAGAAGATATTTTAGATAATATGGGTAGTGAAGAACTAGCTGCAAATTTATTTCGTATTACACAAACAGAATCAAAATTAAAAAGAGAAAATATTAAAACAGAAAGTGATGCAAATAAGGCACATTACACTATTGGAAAGAATATTAGAGAAGTTATTGAAAAAAATGGTGGCACAATGCCTGAAAATTTGCCTACACCTAGAAAAAGTCTTAAAGAGTTAGAAAAAGAAAAAAGAAAACAAGAAAAGATTGAAATGAAATAAATTTGGGTTTATCAGTATCCTCCACACGGTGGAGTAGACCCCGGAACTGTCGTTAATAACATTTATGAAAAAGATATTAATTTAAAAATTAGCCTAGCCTTAAAAGAAAAATTAACATCTCTAGGGGCAAAAGTTATTTTAACTCGTGATGGTGATTATGACCTAGGAACGCCTAATGCTAATCGCCGTAAAAAAAGTGATTTTGACCATCGTATTAATCTCATTAACCATAGTAATGCTGATTTTTATTTATCAATTCATCTTAACTATTTAGAAGACCCCAACTATTATGGACCTCAAGTATTTTATAATTTAGAAAACCAAGAAAATCAACAAATAGCTTTAAAAATTCAAGAATATTTAAATCAAAAATTATCTACTAATCGTGAAATAAAAAAAATACCTAGTTCTACTTATATGTATAGTAGACTAAGTATTAAAGGAGTTTTAATTGAATGTGGTTTTTTATCAAACAATAATGAAAGAACAAAACTATTAGATGAAGAATATCTTAATCAATTTGCTAACTACTTAGCTGAAGCTTGCTTAAACATTTATAGCAAAACTAATATTTAAAATATTGCATCTTATTTTCTAAATGCCAATCTAATCCGGTTACATAAGATAAATCTTTAAATAATATTTTAAGCTTATCTTCCTTTATTTCATTATTCAAATACTTTAAACATCCCTTAAACAATTGTATAGCAAAATTCATAGCCTCATCATAAAGTTCCAAAAACGAACTTTTTTTCTTTTTCTCCTTTAAAGTTGGATAACACCATTCTTCTTTTTCTAAATTTAAAAAACTTTTATCCAATTTCACAATATGAAAACTCAAATACTGATACATTCTTCCTTTACCAAACAAATCTTTTATCTTATAAATTGGCTTTTTAATTCCTAACTTATCCGTTACAAAATACTTTAAAATAAAATTTCCAGTATGATAACTTTCTTGATATAGCAAGCCCATATTATCAATTCCAAAAGTCTTTTTAAAGGCATAATCAATTGTCTTTTCTAAATCTTTCTTAAATTTTTTCTTAGGCAACAAAGTATCAGCTAAATTTTCCTTATATAAAGGTTTTCCTATTTTCTTTTCATACATTATCGCATCAATCATTACTTCCATTTTCTCGTGACCTCCCCGATATTTATAATCAGCATCCGTTGTTCCACTTTGATAAATAACAAAAGGATGACACGTAGAATCAAGAGCATAATGACAAATACTTCCAAACAAATAACCCATTACTTCTTTATCATTTCGAAGATTATGTTCTTTAATATAATTTAAAATATTTAAAAAATAATCATTAGTTTTAGTCCGTTGAGCAATTCCTCCCACTTTCTTAACTTCATTTTTCAAACTCGTAAAAAAATGATAATAAAACAAATTATCAAAACTTTGAGCAAAAACATAATATATATCCTTATCCACTAAAGATTCAAATCCCTTAAGACAATCTCTAGCAAACAAATGATGTGTCACAATTGAAGGCATTTAAAACATCTCCTTAAAAAGTCAAAATAATTGTAACATAAACCTTTAACTATTAAAATTATATTTTACATTTTCACAATTTTTTCACAAAATCTTAACAAAAAAACCATTAATAAAATTTACAATAACATCATACTTTGTGATATAATGTCTTTTAGGATAAGAGGTGGGCAATGAATAAGACATTCAAAACTTTAGATGAACAAATTAACATATTACAAAGTAAAGGTCTTATCATTAATAATAAAGAAGAAGCTAAAGAAATTCTTTTAAGAGAAAATTACTTTTTCCTAAACGGCTATCGTTTATTATTTATGGTTAGTGCTAGTGATCGAAGCTTTATACCTGGTTCTGATTTTGATGAACTATATGCAATGTTTCACTTTGATCGTCATATTAGAAATATTATTTTTAAAAACCTACTTATAATTGAAAACAACATTAAAAGCATCATTGCCTACAATTTAAGTATGCGTTATGGTTATAAAGAAAGGCAATATCTCGATGCTAAAAACTTTACTAACGACCGCAAAAGAAAAAAACAAGTAGATGATTTACTAAGAAAAATGAAAAGACAAATTAGAATTAATGGAGGACAGCATCAAGCAACAATGCATTACATTCAAAAATATGGTTACATTCCTTTATGGATTGTCGTCAAAATTTTATCATTTGGAATAGTTGGTGAACTTTATTCAATCTTAAAATATGAAGACCAAAAAGCTGTAGCCATTGACTTTAACATCGAAAGAGATGACCTAATTGTTTATCTACCAATACTAGCAAATTTTAGAAACTTATGTGCTCACGAAGACATCTTATACAGCCATAAAGCTCAACGAGACATCGAAAATACCAAATATCATCAAGAACTTAAAATACCTCAAATAGATGACGAATACATTTATGGTAAAAATGACTTATTTGCTTTAATAATTATTTTAAAACAAATGCTTAGAAAAAAAGATTTTAATTTAATGATAAGTGAGTTAAAATATGAAATAAAAGTATTAGAAGAAAAATTACATAGTATCTCAATTGAAAAAGTTTTAAATGAAATGGGATTTCCTCTAAATTATGAAAGGATAGTGGAGTTATAATGGAAAAGAAAAATAATGAAGGAAAAATTTGGTTAATTGCTGTAGTAATGTTTTTTGTAGGAGCAGGAGGACTTTACTTATTAATGTATTTCTTTCCTGAACCATTTATTAAAACGGTTAGTGAACAAGTAGAAACAAGAAATGTAAGTATTGTTGATAATGGTATTAGTGAAGCTGTTGATAAAATATATGA
>CANQZH010000105.1 GCA_947628245.1 uncultured Bacilli bacterium
GTAATGAAGATATTGTTTTAGATGATTATCAATATGAAATATTTAAAATGTTACATTTAGAAGAAAAGAAAAGGTTAGAAGATGTTAAAGTTGCAAGAAAAGTTAAAGAAGATTATGAAAATTTAAATGTTTTAGAATTGTTAAAGTATTTTGAAAAAATTAATTTGAAGAAGAAAGATCTTGAAGGATTAAAGATATATTTAGATAGTTTAAAAGAAAAGAAAAATAATAAAAATGATAGTATTAGTTTCGAATATGAAATTAAACCTATAAAGTTAGGATATACTAATAAAGAGATTAGAATGATGGATGATGAGTTAAATTCTATTTTAAAAAGAATAGATGAAGAAGAAGTTAAGATTAGTTATGATGAGTATCTTCATTATGTTAATGATGTTTTTGCTTTAATTCCTTTAAAAAAGGCTTGTGAAGCTGATATTAATAAATTGTATGATTCTTTAATTATTAATGAAAATTTATATTCTTTTTTAGTTAATAAAGCTAAATCTTTATTAAATTCTAGGATTGCTATAGATATTTTAGAGGTATTACAGGATATTAATGATATAGAAGGTATTTTAAAATTTTGTACGGATGATGAAAAAGAAGATTTTAAAGAATATTTAAAATCTATATATTATAGTTTATATGAATTAGTTTCTTATAATTATAATTATGAAAGAACATTAGTTAAATAGATTTTAAATCTTTCTTTTTTTTGGTATAATGTTGGTGATTTGTTTATCATATAAAAGAAAGGATAATGTTTATGAAAAAGATTATATTAACTGGGGATCGACCTACTGGTAGGTTACATATTGGTCATTATGTTGGTTCTTTAAAGAGTCGTTTAATGTTACAGGAAAAGGGCGATTATGATGATTTTTTAGTTATGATTGCTGATGCTCAAGCTTTAACGGATAATGCTGATAATCCTAGTAAAATTCGTTCTAATATTTTAAATGTAGCATTAGATTATTTAGCTGTGGGAATTGATCCCCAAAAAATTCATATTTTTATTCAATCGGAAGTTAGTGAACTTACGGAACTTTCTTTTTATTATGCTAATTTAGTTACGGTTTCAAGATTACAGAGAAATCCAACTGTTAAAAGTGAAATTAAGGCTAGAGGTTTTAATGAAAGTATTCCAGTAGGATTTTTTACTTATCCTATTAGTCAGGCTGCTGATATTACGGCTTTTAAAGCAAGTATTGTACCAGTTGGAGATGATCAATTACCAATGATTGAACAAACAAGAGAAATTGTGAAATCTTTTAATAGAATTTATGGTGAAGTTTTAGTTTTACCTAAAGAAGTTTTACCAGAAAATGAAGCTTGTTTAAGATTACCAGGGATTGATGGAAATGCTAAGATGAGTAAAAGTGTTGGTAATTGTATTTATTTAAGTGATAGTTATGAAGAGTTAAAGACTAAAGTTATGAGTATGTATACTGATCCATTACATCTTAAAGTTGAAGATAAAGGACATATTGAAGGTAATACGGTTTTTACTTATTTAGATGCTTTTGCAACTGATGATGATTTTAAAAATTATTATCCTGAATTTGCTAATTTAAAAGAATTAAAGAAAGCTTATCAACAAGGAGGAATAGGTGATGTTAAAATTAAGAAATTTTTATTACAAATTTTAGATAATCTTTTAAAACCGATAAGAGAGCGAAGATTATATTATGAAGAACATATTGATGAAGTATATAATATATTAAAAGATGGGACAATGTATGCACGTAGTATTGCTAGAGAAACTTTAAAAGAAGTTAAAGATGCAATGAAATTAAATTATTTTGATAATGAAGAATTAGTTAAGGAATATAAAGATGAACATTAAAAGAGATTATCAAAAGACAGTTAAAGAAATATATCAAGAGTATCATACTTCGGGAAAAGGTTTATCTAGTAAAGAAGCTAAAAGAAGAATTAAAAATGATGGTAAGAATGTTTTAAATGAACAAAAGAAGATTAGTAAATTAGAGTTATTTTTTAAACAATTTAAAAATGTAATGATAATTTTATTATTAGTTGTTGGTTTATTATCGCTTTTTAATGCTATAGTAAATGATGGTGATTATTTAGAAGCAATTGTTATTTTAGGAACTTCTTTAATTAATTGTTTTATGGGTTATTTACAAGAAGCTAAGGCTATTGATGCTATATCTAAATTAAAGAAGTATGGTGCCGATTATGTAATGGTTAAAAGAGATAATAAATTTAAGAGAATTAATGCTAAGAATTTAGTGGTTGGAGATTATATTTTATTAGAAAGTGGGGATAAGATTCCTGCTGATGCAAGAATTGTTGATTGTCGTTTTGCTAAGGTTGATGAGTCTTTATTAACTGGGGAGAGTATGAGCGTTTTTAAAAGTGAAGATGTAGTAGAAAATTCATCTAGTATTGCTGATCGAACTAATATGGTTTATAGTGGAACTGTTTTAGTTTCTGGGAAAATTGATGCTGTTGTTGTAGCTACAGGAATGAATAGTGAGATTGGTAAAATTGCTTTAGCGATGGAATCTACTAAAGAGGCTTTAACTCCTTTACAAATTAAAATTCAAAAAGTTAGTAAATTTATTACTATGGTTGCTTTTTGTTTAGTTTTATTAGTTTTAATTTATGGTTTAATAAATCAATATGATTTTTTAACAATTGTGATGCTTGGGGTTTCGATGATTATTGCTAGTGTGCCTGAATCTTTACCGATTGCTATTACATCTACTTTAACGATTGGGATTAAACAAATGGCTAAAGAAAAGGCTATTGTTCGTAATTTAGCGGCTATTGAAACTTTAGGGTCTACTAATATTATATGTACGGATAAAACGGGAACTTTAACGGAAAATAAAATTAAAGTTACTAAGATATTTGAATCTTTAAATTATGGTAGTGATGTTAATAATTTAAGTAAAGAATTAATTAATATTATGAGTTTATGTAATACGGCTTATTTAAATGAACATAAATGTTATATTGGAGATTCAGTTGATGTTGCTTTAAAAAATTATTTAGGTTCGTTTAATGTTAATAAAAAGATTAAATTAGAAATTCCTTTTGATTCAGATCGAAAAATTATGAGTGTTATTGATGAAGATAATTATATATATAGTAAAGGAAGTTTTGAGAGTTTAGGAAAAAGATGTAGTAAAGTATTAGTTAATAATAAAGTTGTTAAGTTAAGTGAAGAGTTAAAGGATAAGTATTTAAAAGAAGAAGAGAAAATGTCTTTAGAAGGATTAAAGGTTATTGCTTTGGCTTACAAAGTTATTAATAAAGAAATATTAAAAGAAGAAGATTATCTTAAAGAAGAAAATGATTTTATTTTAGTTGGGCTTGTTGGAATGAAAGACCCAATTAGAAAAGATATTAAAGAAGCTATTACTACTTGTAAGAATGCTCATATTAAACCTATTATGTTAACAGGTGATAATAGGGAAACTGCTTATATGATTGCTAAGGAAGTTGGAATTTGTAGTAGTAAAGATGAGTGTTTAAATGCTAGTGTTTTAGATAATTTAAGTAGTAAAGAATTAAATGAATATGTAAAGAAATATACGGTTTTTGCTAGAGTTAGTCCTGAACATAAATTAAGAATTGTATCTTCTTTGGAAGAACAAGGTTTAGTAGTTGCGATGAGTGGTGATGGAGTAAATGATGCTCCTGCTTTAAAAGAGGCTAATGTTGGTATTGGAATGGGTAAAAGTGGCACTGATGTTACTAAAGATGTTTCTGATATTATTTTATTGGATGATAGTTATGATACAATTGTTACGGCTGTTAAAGAGGGAAGAAGAATATATGATAATGTTATAAGTAATATTTTATATAATTTATCTAGTAATTTTACGGAGATAATTATTATATTATTTGGAATGTTTACGGGTAATACAATTATTGGGGCTATTCATATTTTGTATATTGATTTAGTAGCTGATACGCTTCCATCAATTACTTTAGCTTTTGAGAATGCTTCTAGTGATGTAATGAAAAGAAAACCAAATGGTTTAGCTAAACCGATATTTGATAAATATTTTAGTTGTTTTTTAATTATTTCAGTTATTATTGAAACCGTTTTAAGTATTATTGTATATTATCATTTTTTACCTTTAGGTATTGGTTTTGCTCAGACTCTTGCTTTATTAAGTATTATTATTAATGAATTTATTTTTGCATATAATTGTCGGTCTTTAAAAGAAGTTATAAGTAAAAGAGGAATATTTAGTAATAAATATTTAAATTTAGGAATTATGAGTTTATTGATTGTTCAATT